>JAGTRH010000003.1:10895-19426 GCA_018396795.1 Candidatus Bathyarchaeota archaeon | reverse complement strand
AGTATGTGGCTAAGCTTTTCAGATACCCCGTGGAAAGAATAGATGAAGCTATAGCCTTCGTGGGGCTTGAAGAAGTGAAAAACTCTAGAGTTGCTACATTTTCAACAGGCATGTCCGCTCGGTTGCAGCTTGCTTTTGGCATATTAAGTCAGAAACCCCTTTTTCTTATGGACGAACCCATGGTAGGAATCTCCTTCGAGACTGCTAGAAGAATAATTAAGTATATTGTAGATATCAACAAGAATTTGGGCGTAACGATATTGTATTCAACCAATAACATCATGGAGGTTCAAGAGTTATGCGACAATGTGATGCTGTTAAATAATGGGAAGGTCGTCGCCTTTGACACACCTCATAACTTAATCAAGAAAATAGGCACGGAGGATATTATAATGATTGAAGTGATAGGGTTTAGCTCCGAGCTCCTAGAAGATATTGAGAAACTTGATGTTAGCAATGCCACGTATACTTTAAAAGATGCTAGTCTGGGTATAGGAGACATAAGATTATCTGCAAAAGACAGCAGAATTATCTTGCCCGAACTAGTCGATCTAATGACGAAGAAATATGATATTAAGATAAGAAATGTTACCATAAGGGAACCCAACTTAGAAGATGTGTTCATATATTACACTGGGAGGGCGATTAAATAACGGATCTAAAAAGAGTTACGCCATATGTTTCCCTTTTTTGGACGTTCTTTAAGAGAAATATGCAGCTGCGCTACGCTTGGATAGAGTGGTTTTTACCCTTTGAAATACTAAACCTAATAGTAGGCTTAATATCTTACTATTTTATCGCCGCAACATTCGGTTTTTCCTCACCATACCTCCAACCTTATGGAGGAAACTTCGTAGCTTACCTCATACTTGGCATGGGGCTGAATGGCTTTCTTACTGTGTCTTTAAACGGACTTTACAACGTCATGGCGGAAATATATAGCTCTTATTTTTGGTCAGGTGGGCAGAGACTTACCGTACTAGATTACCTTAGCTTAGCGAACATACCTACATCTATATGGATCCTTTCCGAACTATTCTGGCGATATTTTCAAATGGGTATAAACTTTGCCGTATATCTTATTGCTGGAACACTACTTCTTAAAGTGCCCATTAATATTATAAACTATACAGGCGCGATAGTTAGTATGCTGCTTGGCATCCTTGCGACAATAGGTATTGGCTTTATTTCAGCTAGCATGGTCTACCTCATTGATGCTTGGCACGGGCAAGAACCGATACAATGGACTATAAATCTTCTAGCTGGGATAGTAAGCGGAGTTTACTTTCCGCCGGAGATTCTGCCTGAATGGCTCAGGGCTATATCCTATTATCTTCCCCAAACATACACTCTTAAAGCAGCTAGACTAGCCATTTTACAGGGATACGATCTTCAGCTTCTGCTACCAGACATAACTATACTCGCCATTTTCGCGTTATTTTTCCCCATAGGAATAATGGTGTTTAAATGGTCTGGAGAATTTGCAAAGAGAAAAATATCAACAATGTAAACTTAGTCGTTCAACAGAAAATCTTCTTTTCTTTGAGGTAGCGGAGAAATTTAGTATATCCCAGTAGGAGCGTAAAGATACAGTATAGGGCTGCTTACAATCTCATAGTTATACAAGAACATAGAAGAATAAGTAGGTTAAAGTTGAAGCCCATTAATAGTGATGTCGAGCTAACAAACGATGAGCCCCCAATAGCTTCATTACATAAAAAATATCCTTCGCTCTATGATACTACATCGTCGAAAACCAGCCCCTGCTGTTTAGCCTCAATATTATTTAAGGTTTTTTATTCCTCGATCCTCTCACTCATCCCATAAGCACCTCCGTAATGGCTTCCTTTAACCCAGAAATTGCCGCGCATAGATAGGATTAATATATTCGTTGTAAACAATATATTGATCCGAGTTTTTTAAAAAACCAGTCGGTGTCGAGTGAAAGGGCATTTTTGGAATTTAGTTTTTCTTACTTGAAGGCGGCATTTGAAGATCTATTAACAGGAAACTTTGTCTCGAGAGTCAAATCCCTCTTATAAACCCACGAACAACATATCCGCACCTATAGTTGTGATCTAAGTCTCGCTATAGCGTCTGCATCAGCAGAAAAGAGCGCGCTTGCAACATAATTAATAGAAATCAGAGGAAATATCTCACACTACCTGACGCTGGCTCTATAAGCCGTTCAAGAAGATATAGAATCCGCTTTCTTTTTGGAGTTATGAAATAGGGTCCCCTTTCCCGTTCGACATATCCATAAGAATTTTCAGGTGAAAACACAATGGACTACGTATGATTCTTAATAAGTGGAGAAGATCGCCGAACCTTTTCTTTTTCCTTTTCATAAATGATTCTTATCCTTTCAACATTTGCAAATGCGGTTAGCACCTTCACTATTCTCTTAGGTGAAAGAAAACGAAATCTCTTCTCAAGATTAGACATCATCATTTTTATCCACACTTCTTGTTCGGGAATCTTTAAAAGGTTTACTAGCCCATTGAAAGTAACTTAGACATTTACCCCTAACCCTCGCGTGCATACTAAATTGCTTTTTTTAGGATCTGTAGAATAACCTTAGCAGTTTTCCTCGCTCCACTTTCACGGCAAATCTTTCTTCCAGACTCAGACATTCTTGTCGCGAGTGCTTCATCTGAGAGTATTTTTATGATCTTTTCGGCCAAGATCTCAGCAGATAAATCTATTCTAGGAATCCACATAGCCGTCCCTCTAGCCTCCATAGCTCTGACAAACCTCACTTGCTCTAGATGGTGCGGAAAAGTTACAGCTATGGCTGCCAACTCCCATAGGGTTGTGTAGCCTTGCGTCACTACTACATCGCTGGCTGCCATATAAATTACTAAATCTTCGATAAAATCCACCACTTTAATTGCTTCTTTATCCAAAATCCCCTCTAATATCTCTTCCCTAAAATTGCTGGAAATTGGCGCTAATCTCGAGGTATACAAATTACTTGGACATATAAAGAATTTGCTGCTACTTACTTCATGTGAACGATTATTTCCTGGAACTTAAACAAAATGAAGAGGATTATAAGGAGCTCCAATAACCTAAAAGTTAAAAAAAGAAAAGAGAGATTTGCGTGAGAAATCACCAAGACTTGACAGGTTCGAACTCACTCCTGCACCACGTCCGAACTTCGCTCCTTCTACTCGTGTTTTCTTGAGAGTTTCGCTCCATCCATTTAACACATGTACTCAAAAATACTAGATCACACTGCTAGATCTACTCGTTTACATCTGCAGACATAAATACGATGGTTCCAAGCACTTATTTTATCCTCTAGATATTATTCAGCCTTTAAGTTTTAGTGATGTGTTGATTATGAATTTGAGGTAGAGGGGTGATTTTTCAGATGCTCCTCAGTAGACATTTGAACAAATTTATTTATTTTATCTATCAACTCTACCAGTCTCCTACGGGTCTCCCTGCTATATTCAACTTCACTATCTAGGACTATAAGAAAGAGGTTGAGAACTACAAAATTAAATTCTAAATCCTCACCTGCAATTTTCGTTAGCTCTTCACATGGTGCTAATGCGCATCCATAGATCATCGACATGATCAAGGGACTATGAGGCCCAAAAATTCTTTAGCTTCACTGAAAAACTATCCCTCCCCCTTGCATAACATTCATCCGAAAACTCCGCTTATGATCTTTGACTGAATCAATATTAATTTCCCATATCTAGAGATTTTTCCAATAAAAGAAGAAAATAATTAGGCATTGAGCCTAAGATAATGCCTAAAAATTAAAATATTCTCAAAGTGAATCATTTATGCAGAGATTTATTGCTTCAGAGGCGGAATTATGAGCGAACTGTCAATATCTAATACTAGAGATTATTTCTTGAGGGATGGCGAGAAATTCTTTTATCTTGCAGATACATGTTGGAGTGCGTTCACCAATCCATCCTACGAAGAATGGGAATACTATTTGGATTATAGAAGAATGCAGGGGTTTAACGCTATACAGATAAACATTTTGCCGCAGCACGATAGAAGCGAGTCAGATAACTATATTGATCCATTTGAGGCTCTCCCCGACGGGGGATGGGATTTCACTAGTAAGAACGAGAAGTATTTTGATAGAGCGGAAAAAATGGTGGAGATGGCTGTTGAGAGAGAATTCACGCTGGCCCTTGTAGTATTATGGTGCAACTATGTTAAGGGAACATGGGGCTCAAAAATAAACCCGAAAAGAATCATACCGCTAGAGCATCTTGAGGAGTATGTAACATATGTGGCGGAGAGATTCGGAAAATACAATCCAATATTCATTATAAGCGGAGACACAAACTTCGAAACGGAGGATTCAATAATCTACTATAAAACCGCACTAGACATAATTAAGAGAGCCTCGCCTAATTCTCTCACAACAATGCATCTGATGGGTGGACTATGGGATATGCCAGAAGTATTCATAAAATCGCCTAATTACGACTTCTACATGTATCAATCCAGCCACATTAGAGAGCATCAGCACCTCCCATATGAGCTCGCTCAAAGATTCTACAATATGCCAGTTAAAAGACCAGCTGTGAATGGAGAGCCATGTTACGAGGGGCACTCACATGGAGGCAAATATGGTAGGTTCGGGAGATTTGATGTTAGAAAAGCAATATGGCAAAGCCTCTTATCAGGTGCGAAGGCTGGAACAGCTTATGGAGCCCATGGAATATGGTCCTGGCATAAGAAAGGGAAGAAATTCTGGGGTGAAAGATTTTCCGGGATACCTTATGAGTGGAGAGCCGCATTAAAATTTCCAGGAGCCTTCGATGCGTCTTTTGCCAAATGGGTTTTCGAAAAATATGATATGTTTGACATAGAACCAGCCAACGAAAAACTTTTAAATGAAACTCCTGAAATAAGGATTTCTGAGGGTAGAGACAAAATAGCCGTTTATACACCATATAACTGGGATATAAAGTTAAGGTTGAATGGAATATCATGTAAATGGGAAGGAATAGAGCTCGAGTCGAGAAGGGTTTTTAAGCCAGAAGTTAAGATTTCCAGCGATTACTCCGTGATAGAAATGACGGACTTTAACAGCGACATACTATTTATAGGGTTCAAAACTTAAGGATTTGGCGTTTTTGTTAAATTTAATATCGTGAAAAGCTGCCTTACCATCTTTTTCAACCTAGAAGTTTAAGAAGGCTGCTGAGGGTTATCGCGATTCCAATGGATGTTACAAGTCCGCCAATTAACCCGAACCAGCCTATGTTTTCATTAATCAACATTTGTAGAAATAAGCTCATGGTAAGCCAGAACCCCGCTCCTGAAAGCGTTTCAGCCTTCTTGTTTAATGAGCTGCCGAAGATGAATCTTAGGATTAGAATGATTATCTGGAAAAGGCCGAACACGAGGCAGAATTGTAATGCTGCCGTATAAACAACTGGGTGGCTGTGAGCTGGCGCTGGAAGAATTATATGTTCTGTTAAGTGTACGAGTTGAAAATCCTTAAAGAAATTAATCACTTCTTCAGTTAGGTTTGGGGTGATCATCCACAATGTGCCTATGGTAATGAGGAAAAACCCTAGGGAAAAGAGACCTATCCAATCCGTGTCTTCCCGAATATTTCTTCTCTTTTCTTCTTCCCCCATAAATTTAAACACCTTACTGTTAAAGATTATAGTAGGTTGTTTAAAACTGTTGTGCAAACAGATGCTTTCAATCTTTTTAAATAGATGTGATGAGAATGTTAATTATTCGTATCGGAGAAAGGATTTCCATGAAGGTGCTTTTTGTCGAGCCGCCGAAAGACGTATGGTTTGTTATGGGGGAATACTTGCCGCCGCCCTACTGCATAATTCAGTTAGCCGCTTATCTTGAAGCGAAAGTTAAGGATGTGGAGGTCAAAGTTTTAGACTGCAACGCCCAGAAAATTGGCTGGAAGCAGCTTGAATATCAAATTGAGGCCTTCAACCCCGATATTGTGGCTTCAAGCGCCTTGGCTACATGTAACGCTTACGTTGTTGCCAGAACATTGGAAACTGCTAAAAAAGTGAATCCTGACATTTTAACTGTTACTGGCGGCCAACATTTCACGGCTACAGCCCAGGAGAGTCTGGAGCAGTATCCTGAGATCGATGTGATTGTACGCGGAGAGGGCGAAGAAACCCTTGTGGAGCTGGTTAAAAAGGCTGGAAAACCTTCAGATCTTAGGCAAGTGAAGGGCATATCCTTTAGGTATGAGGGGAAAATCTTCCATAATCCCCCTAGAGAGCTTATTGAAGATTTGGAGCAGCTTCCCTATCCTGGATACCATCTTGTTATGGATTTAATGGGTAAGTATCACTTCTCAGCTATGGCTGGGCGTAAGGCGCCATACGCATTAATCGAAGGCTCCAGAGGCTGCTCTCACGCTTGCGCATTCTGCACTCAGTGGAAACATTGGCATAGGCGGTGGCGTGGGAAATCGCCTAAACGAGTTGCTGACGAAATGGAGTACTGCTACAACAATTTTGGCAGCAGATTCATATGGTTAACAGATGACAATTTGGGTTCAGGCGAAAGGATAGGCGATATAGCCGATGAAATTCTCAGAAGGCATATGAGGGGGCTAATGTGGTTTGTGCAGGCGAGGTGCGACGATATCGTCCGCAATGAGAAGTTTCTGCCAAAACTGCGCCGTTCCGGGCTTAGGTGGGTTCTTTTAGGCGTGGAAAACCTTGACCAGACGGTACTCGACGAGTATGGAAAGAACATGAGGGTTGAAGACGCTGAAAAGGCTGTTAGGCTGCTAAAAAAGCATGATATTGCGGCCCACACGATGTTCATTATAGGTGCCAGAAGAGATACTGCCAAATCCATCGCGAAATTAAGGGAGTTTGTAAACGGGCTGGACCCAGACTTCGCCATTTTCACCATACTGACGCCTTTTCCGGGAACCGAAATTTATGAGGAAGCAAAGAGAAACGGGTGGATTGAAGATTTCAACTGGTCGCATTACGACATGATTCATGCCATAATGCCCACGGAAACCTTGTCTCGGATGGAATTGCAGGAGGAGCTTTACATGTGCTACAGAAGCTTTTACGGCTCATGGAGAAGGAGGCTTCAAGGAATATTTTCGCCCAGCGAGTTACGGAGGAGAGTCTACCGTTACATGGTGGGCCGAGGTATATTGGCGCAGCTTAAAAATCTTTTCTAGGTGGAATTGGCTTGCTCAAAAACGCTGATTACGGTTTTCTTATCGCTTCAGCCCTGGGAATTTCCTTCATTGGAATAGCCTTAGTCCTGCCCCTTGCAGCCTATCCGCCAGCACTTCGAGTTGATGTTCCTTTTCGGAAACCTCTTATGGGCTCACTTTTAGCCATAATTTGCCTTATTGGAATTTCAGCTGTCTTCTTTCCGAAGAAATGCTCAAAGACCATCCGCAAAAGTGAAAGAATGAAGGCACCACAAGGTGAAGATGAAGGTTTAAGCCCTCAAGGTGAGCCTGTCAATTTTAGGGGTCATCACCCGGATTGCAGAAGTTTCGCAGACCACATAATACATATGAAGGGGCGGATTTTCTGCGCAGCATGTACAGGTTTGCTTATCGGAGCGCTTCTTGTTCTGGCTGAAACATTTTTCTATTTCTTCATGGAGTGGTGCTTTTTAGGACAGCTTGGTTTGTGGGCTGTCTTCGCTGGCCAAGTTGGGGTTGCTTTAGGTCTCTTCCAATTCAGGTTTAGAGGCTTTACGCGGTCAGCTTTGAACGCCTTTTTCGTGCTTGCATGCTTCCTAATCCTTGCCGGGGTTGACAGCCTTGCGGAAAACGTGCTTTTTGATTTATATGTGGTTGGGTTAATAGTTTTTTGGCTTTTCACCCGTATATTAACTTCTCAATGGGATCATCTGCGAATCTGTAAGGCATGCGTTCTTCAATGTGGATTAAAGAGGTGAGCGCCTGTTACCTGCGGCGTAAACCGCGGATGGCGCCTATTATCACTAAAATGCCGATTAGGATCACTACGAGGGGCCACCATGGTATGGTTATGTTGAAGAGTTCTTTAAGGAGCATGCTTAAGCCTGCGATGATTATTATTATGCCTACGGCTAATCCAACAACCGCCCTTCCCCTCGGGATGCCGAAGCATTCTTCTTCCACTCTTCTACGGGGTTCTTCGCTTACGCGTGTTCCGAAGCATTCTTCATCCCTGCGCCTTGGCCGCTCACCTTCGGTTAATAAATATAATGGGGCGCCGCATTGGGAACAAATCTTGGCATCGTCTGGGTTTTTAGCCCCACACTTAACGCAATAAACCATTCTATTCCTCTCTCCTGCATTACAGTTATCGTAAGATGTTCATAAGGCTTATGGATAAGATAGGGTTTTAAACAGCAACCTTACAGTTTAGAAACAAATCTGCTCCCCCTCATATAAAACCTCAACTCCTGCGGGAGATCCAATTTAACCCCTATCCTATGGGACGCGCAGACTTCAAAATCAACCGTATCTCCCTCAACAATGAATAACCCGCCTTTTACATCTGTGACATCTACGCCGCTTAACTCCTTTG
>JAGTRH010000003.1:0-10885 GCA_018396795.1 Candidatus Bathyarchaeota archaeon | reverse complement strand
CCCCAGCTCTTCACTCCTTCCCGACACCTCGCGCCTCCGTGCGCTCTTCCCGTACGCTGGTTCCAACGCATTCGTCATCCCTGCGCCTATGCCTCTTCATGATTTCTATTCCTTCAAGGGGCTCCAAAGCCCTTATTAAGACTGCGCCAGCGTCGCCTTTCGGATGGGCCACTATGTTTAGAAGCCAGTTTCCATGAACCATATAAATAAATGTTTTACCAGCCTCTTGAAACATGGGTTCATTAAAGGTTCTTCTTCCCTTATATGCTTTTGAGGCCGGGTCGTCTTCACCGTAGTAGGCTTCGTCTTCAACGATTTTCCCGATTAAAATTTGACTTGCTAATCGTCTTACAAGCAATTTTCCAATAAGTCCCCTTGCAACTGTGGCGGGGTCGCCTTCGTAAAAGATTCTTGACAGGGTTTTCATGGCCGCTGAGACCTCTATCATTTGGACTTTTTTACGGATTAATCGAGTCAATCTGGACATTGATCGCATATTGGGTTAGCCTTATCTTTAATCATTGAGATCCGAAATTTTCTCATCTTCTCCCCGTTCCATATATTATTGAATTTTTCCTCGAAAATGTTGCCGAAATTAAAAACTTTTGGGTTCATTCTTATGCAGCATGGTGTTACATATCCATCAACGGTGATGAAGCATTTGTTAAAGCACCATGAACATTTCGGTTTCCTTCTGTTTGAATCCCCATGATATATGGGAAGTTTCCCGTATCTTCTTGCATCTAGAATTAGGCGTCGAATCTTTCTTTTAACCTTTCTAGCCTCCCTTATAAATTCAAATTGTTGATGATACTCTTTCTCTTCTGGGGTTGCCCAATTTTCCACCTCAACTATATAAATGAAGTTTAATCCTAACTTTGAGCCTAGCCTACAAAGGTCAGGTATTTCATGGTAGTTGAGATGGGATGCGACAAAGTTTACTCCAACCTCAGTTGCCGCCTTAAACTTTCTCTTATTTTCAACCAGTAACTTAAGATTATTTATAATGTCTTCGTATTTTGCACCTCTCCTAATATATTCGAAGGTTTCAGGGTTAATTGAGTCGATTGATATGCATATTGAATCAAAATATTTGAGCAGTTTCACAATGTTAGGTGGATTTAACAAGGATCCATTTATTGTGGTTAGAAACTTGATCCCCCTCCTTTTCCCATATTCTAAAATCTCCCAAATATGTTGGTTCATTAATGGTTCCCCTAAACCCTGAAGCTTGACAACTTTTAATGTGGGCACCCTTCCTAAAATTGCATGGAAATCTTGAATGGTTAAATCTCTGTTTAATCTTGATTTAGGCAGGCTTTTTCTGGTACATGTAATGCAGTCAAAGTTACATTTAGTTGTCGGTTCTAACTGAACGACCCTAGGGAGCGGCATCCTCTCTCTTTTAAAGAATTCTCCCCTCGCAAATTCTAAGGTGCTCCATAAAGAGCATTTTACATCGAAAAATCTCAAATGCTTAAGCCAATAGAAGATTTCCCTGTAAAACCCCATTGACTTAAAGCCTCTTTTACTTCGTGGAGAAAGATGAGATATGATTATTTAAGTTCTTTCATCTTTAAATTGTTTTCTAATCACAATCTGCCGTAAAAAAGTTGCATAGTCGCGCTATCCTAGCTTGCATAAATATTGTTCTAATTTATTTACCTTGGAGAATAAGGCAACGAGAAATGGTTAGAGCTGATGGAAAACCTAGAGGTTTTAATCTCTAGAGCTGCTCTTTTCGAAGGTTCTGTTGGTGCCTGCGTTTGCATCAGATGTTTTAGAGTATTGCAAGCGTTTTCCGTGCGGTGCTCTTTGTGGGGGAGGCTTTTCACCTTTGTGGATATGCTGGTAAGCACGTATGTGTCTCTGATGGTATTCGTCTGCAGATTCGAAGCTGAACTCCCTTTTTAGATGCTCAACCGTTATTGTCGGGTCCGTTGGCTCCACGAGAAATAATGCATCGTCCTTTTTTGAGCGCACCTCTACGCGGTTAGGATAGGCCTTCATGATTCTATCCGGGATGCTGTAGTTGAAGTCATAGTGTGAGACTACGAAGTCTAGGTTTATGTCGCGGATGGCTATGTTTTTTAATGCGTCTGTCTCATCAAGAATGTTTCCTAAAGGGTCAATTATTCTGGACTTATCTGTCCTAACTGAAGATACAACATAGTAATGGTGGAGGTAAGCATATGCTTGCAGGGCGAAGCCTCCATTGTATGCTGAGCACCATACAACCATCTTGGCGTTTTCCCGGGCTAAAGCCTCCCAAGTTTTAGTGAAACCTATATCAAAGCATATTTGAATGCCGATTCTTCCAAAGTCTAAATCGAACGCTTGGATTTTGCTGCCCGGTGTGACGCCTCCCTCGAAGACTGTATAATCGCTTGAGGATGTAACCGGATGTATCTTATCGTATATCCCGCAGATTTCCCCAGACCTATCTATGATAACCGCGGAGTTCCATATTTTCCCTTCCCTCTTCGTGTAGAGGGGGCAAATGATGTAGGAGCTGTATTCCCTCGCTTTCCTAGCAATGTTTTCGATGATAGGTCCAGGTATCTCTTCAGCAACTTCCTCAAGAGGTTTATCAACTGAGGCTGTTGCGAAGGCTTCTGGCAGACACACCAGGTCAGGCTGGTGCTGAAGCGTCATATCTAAGAGCCCCATGATATGCCTTAAATTTCCTTCAATAGTCTTATGGAAATTGCCCGCTTGGCAGATAGTGGCTATACGCGCCATCTTACCCATATGAGCATCTCCGGAAAAGGATAAGGTTAATCGGTCTTAAAATAATTAAATCTTTATTTTTGAGGTAGAAGCCATCTATATGCTGCTTAATATTTGGAGAAGATTGCGTATGCATATTTCCGATGCTTCTTCGCCGGCATGGGAGAAATCCTCCCCACCAGGCCTTATGATGCTCTCTTCCGGAATCTTCCTCCTAGGTCTCCAGTGGGTTTCTAGGGAGATGTATCCCTCATAGCCATCCTCCTTTAGAGCCTTAAGTTGCTCCCTATAGGTCACTTCACCTTCGCCGATAGCTGTCCACTCGGGTTTTCCATCTCTGCCCTTTCTCACTCCATCTTTTACGTGCACGTGAACAATCCAGTTTCTAATATGTCTGTATCCGTCAGGGTAGGGATCCTCGCCTGAAGGGTCAAATATGTCGTTTCCCGGATCCCATACAGCCTTAATCTTACTTGAATCGATGCGTGATAGAAAAATTGCCATCTCTTTTCCATTGCCAACGAATGTTGACGGTTCATTTTCAACTCCTAAAATAGCATCTTCATCCTCTAGGATTTCTAATGGCTTCTGATATTTCTCAATTATTCGGTCAATGTAATCCTCCAGTCTGCCCCTACGCCAAAACGTGAACCCCCTAATTATTTTGGCATCCAGCCTATTGGCTAATTCCACACAATTTCTTAACACGTTTAAGTGCTCCTTGAACTCTCTTTCACTTTCAATATCCGCCTTAAATAGCGGTGAAGATATTGCGCTAACTTTTAAGCCGTATTCAGATAGAACTCTCCTTATTTCGTTAACTTTTGGTAGAAGATTCTGCGGGTTTTCACCCCAAACGCTTCTAATCTCTAGACCGTCAAGGTTGAATTTTCTGGCAAAGGAGGCGGCAAACCTTATATCTTGAGAAACCTCGTCGCTTATAATGGACAGCTTAAACATTTTAGTTTCTCCAAACTTCTTTAAAATAGTATGTGAATTAAATATTTTTAAAAACTATGATATAGAGGCTGCTGTAAGGCGGTGAGGTACATTTAAGAGAAATGGTCACACTTAACCAGAGAGAGAACAAGGGCGATTGAAGAAGCACGGCTACCTCTCTCATAAACATCAGACGCAGTCGTTAACAGTGGCTCCCTAGAATTCTCATGGCATTATATCGACTTTATTTATTTTTTGCGTAGTAATTTCAGTCTAATCCTTGGTTTGAAATTCCTTTTTAACAATCTCAGTATGGGTCAGTTGACGTTAGAGACTGAAAATTAACAAAGTTTATTGCTTGATGATATTTCAAGCTTCTTTCCCAATATTTCAGTGATAATGCTAGTGTTCTCCTGTATCTTTCGGGTTAATTTAGCATCATCTGTTACTAACTTTGCGTTTTTTTCAGCGGCCGCAAGAATATATGACGCATCATAGTATGTTATTTGGAGATTATATGCCAACTTGAAAGCTGTGTCGCCGCTTAAAGGATCCGCCACCGACATTATTTTTAGGATCTTGTCCAGGAGGGATATTGCCTCTAAAGCTTCTTCAATGCTTATTCGTTTCAGCAGCATGGTTTCCTTCCATAATGCGTTTCCAACCTCGTATTTTGTGAGAGATAAAGTTAAATTGCCTTGGAGTATTTCATAGGCGTCATGCTCATGAAGCCTTATGATGTTTAGAAGCGCAGATGCATCGAATAGAAGCTTCATCTCTCCTCGCGGCTCTCCCTTATTGAATTCGCAATCTCTTCAGGCGGCATCTTCACTAAAATTCTTCCCAACCTCTCAAGCGCTCTTTTAACTTCTTCCTCCTCAGCTCTTCTAGCCTCCTCCTCAAGAGCCCTCCTAACAACCTTGCTTACGGAAATCCCGTATTTCTTTAGCTTCTCATGCAACTCTTTATTAATCTTAGCTGATATAGTTACGTAAACCATTATATCGCCAAAAAGGTAATACTGAAAAAGTAATACTTAAACATTACTTTTTAACATATCGGATTCAATTATAAAAACTATTGCGGAATGAATGAAATGAAACCTAAACTTAAAAGTGGGATTTGCTTTTATTCCTTGGTCTTCTTTACCTTTCACACTTTCATTTTCATTATTTTAATGGCAGAACGGCATTACGCTTATACATTAATCTCAACTAAAACATTGTATGATAGCATTGGATAGTTGAGCCTGCAGGTTCCTGTTTTTGTTTCTTAGTTCCGCAATGTCTTGGAGGTCTAGAGCCTTAAAGCCTTCGTTTTTGATTTTTTCTTTTTCTTCTTTTTTTTGCTATTATGCCTTGTATGCTTTCTTCCAGGTTGTGTATTTTCGGCCTCCTAGTCTTACTACGTCTATTTTTGTTTCTTTCTACTACCATTTTCCGATCTTGCCAACTTGTAGGGGAGGAGGTTTTCTTCGTCATCTCGGTTAAAATTTCAGCGCATATAT
This sequence comes from Candidatus Bathyarchaeota archaeon, assembly GCA_018396795.1. The sequence continues at coordinate 5,709 of JAGTRH010000003.1, read as the reverse complement.
TCTCGAAGATGCGCCCTAATTATGCATTAAACTCCTCTTTGATGTTTTGCCAAATGAGGGTTATGGGTTAAGCATACGGTCTTATGCTATCGGCTAATGGATTATGCTAACAGCTAAATCTTCGACGTGCTGAGGTCGATTTCATCTCTTCCAGTGGCTAGGTTACTTATATCAACTCTTCTATTTTTGGCTCTTCCTTTAGGACGAAGTCAACTTCCCCTTTTTGTGTGCCGACGAGGTATCCGAATGCCTGGGTTGAAGGCAGCCCCGATGAATATTACACGAGGAGGGATGCTGAGGATGCTGCGGGATTCGCTGAGGATCTGAGGATATAATAGTTTGGGTTGAGGGGAAATGGAGATCATTAAAGAGAGGAGAAAGCTGAGGGAGAAGCGCATAGAAGAGGCGAGGGAATGGGCTTCGAGAATACCGGTTAGGGTTACGGCCATTTTAATTGGCTCCTTCGCCAGGGGCGATTTTAATCTCTGGAGCGACGTAGACATACTAGTTATCTCGGAGGATTTTGCGGGAAGCCCCTTAGAGAGGTTAAAAAGTCTGGATGCCCCTCCAGGTTATCAGGTTATCGCCTTAACACACAGAGAATTTAAAGTGCTGCTCAGGAGGGGGGAACCGATAGTTACAGAAGCCATAGAATATGGGGGTGGTTTTAAGGGATGACCTTAACATCTTTTCTACAAACAAAAACAGCCATCTATAGAAAATTATGTGCTTACATTTCCGGATGGATATACTTTACCTCAGTGAGATTCGCGTATATTCTGTCATAGCTTATAAGTGTTAGATCTTCAATTATTGCGACGGCTGCGTGTAAGCTGTCAAAGTATGTTAGAGTTTTGTATTTATTCCTTAGGTTGAAGGCTTCGCGGTGGTACTCAGGCTTTAACGGGTATGTATCTATCATTCTATATTTTAAGAGATCGCTTAGGGCTTCGTAGAAGGCTGGAAGAAACTCTATGATGATTTCTCCAGATTTTATAAGCAAATCCAACTCAATGAGCGAGTATAGAGAGATTTTCACCTTTCCAATGAGGTTGTCGATAAGCGTTAAGACAGCGGCGTGGCGTCTATCTTCCGGAGAGATTAAGGCTAGGAGGAAGTCTGTTTCTATTAATGTTGTCAGCTCCGAACCTCCCTTTGAAGTTCATTCTCCGCCGTCTTGCGCAGCCTTTGAATCTCCGCTTTAACGTCAGATGTGCCCTTAATAACAAGCTTTTCAATTCGTCTCAAGGGATCTTCAACAGGCTTCAACACTATCTCACCATCCCCCACAATAATTCTGACCACATTTCTAATGTTGAGCCGCCTACGGATCTCTGAGGGGATGAGAATTCTCCCTTTCCCATCAACCTTCGCAATGAATTCGTTCATTAACCCACCTCCCACGAACACTTCCCACAAATAAACTTTTCTAGTACATGAGAGTGCATGTTAGCCTTGGAAAAGGCTAACAATGTCCCATAAAATTTCCATGTCTACGTTGAAATATTCATGGATAAGTATATCCCTTAGCCCCGCTATTTTTCTCCATTCTATTTCAGGGTGCTTTGTCCTGGTTTCAGCTGGAACTTTCTTTATAGCTTCACCGATTATTTCGAGGTTTCTGACAACGGCGTCTTGAACAAGTGTGTTTTTTGAAAATTTCGCATAGGTCATATTTTTCATGTAGCTTTCTATTTTTTCGATTGCTTTCAAAACATCTTTCAAGTAAATTTTAGGGTCACGTTGCATAGAGGATACTTTCCATTATGTAAGGTCGTAGTTCAGGTTTCACTGCTTCGGATATGACTAGGTCGACTTTGCGTTTAAGCAAATCTTCTAGAAAAAGTTTTAGCCCCATATAATTGTCGAAGGTTTTTTCGCCTTTTTCAAATTCAACGAGGAGGTCTATGTCGCTCCCCCTTTTCTGTTTTCCTTCAGCATAGGATCCGAACAAGCCTATACGCTTAACTCCATATTTCCTTATTTCCTTCATGTTTTCAGAAATTTTTTAAGGATGACCTGTGAACTGGGCATTCTTGATCGATTTAATAAAGTTTTATGGATTTTATATATCTTTGCATTTCCTCATCTGACATTTTTAATTTGTTGATGGACAAATCTATTGGCTGAAACCTTAACTATTGGATGACCCTATAGATTTCTTATCCTTAGCCATTAGGTTTAACGCTGGATATAATGCTGGAGCATAGCTTGGATTTAAAGTTGACGGGGTTGACGAGGTGATGTGAGGTTGATGAGGAGAGCGCTGTAGCTCCAGATAGACCGTAATTTTCCTAGCATGTGTGGAAATGCATAGCTTCATGGGTCAAGGAGCTCAAAGCTTAAAGTTTTGCCGTCAAGTATAATCTTGATTAGGTTGAGGACATCGCGGCCGAGAAGTGCGTCTCGGCGTTTGGCGCTTATGGCTTCGATCATGGGGAATTTGAAGCTGTTAAATTGGAGATTTACAAAGTATGTATATTTCCTTTCCTCTCTCCCGTCAAAGGATGTAACGGATAAGCGGCCTGCGGGGATGAGTCTAAGCTCGCTTATTGCATGTTGTGGGAGCACTGTTATATCTGCGCCGGTGTCCAGTTTGGCCTCGAGTTCTATTGAATGCGTTGAGGTGGGGTTGGTGAGTCTAACCTTTAAAGATGGGGCTGGGGGGTTGTAGTTGAAGCTGTACTTCATGGTTGGGTCAACTCGGGCGAGGGGACTTCTACACGCCTTTCCGTGGTGGCCACCCTATCGATGTAGATTGGAACGTAACCATATTTTTCGTAGATGCTTTTGGCTAGTTTTCCCTTGTCGTCGTCGCATCCTACTAGGGTTCCCTGAAAGAAAGCGACGTATTTCCCTCTGTAGCTGGGATCCTGGACAAGTTTGTCTCGGGCCCTCTGGAAGGCTTCACGCTCCTCCTCGACTTGTAAGATGTATTTTAGTTGCTGCGGTTCGTCCGTGAAGCCGCTGCGTTCAACATAATCCTTTATTAGCTTAGCTATCACTTGATTCTTCTTTCTTTCACCCTTCTCTCGGAGTACGAGGATGCTGAACCGCTTCCAGAGATCGTCGTCCACTTCTATGGTTGTCTTGACCATAGTTCACCGTATTGATGTTTTTCTGTTAAACCTTATAAGTATTTTCCTTTATACATACCTTAAGGCTTAACATTCATTAATGGGCGGAAAGCTATTCTAGATTGATAAATTTGCGGATGAGTTTCCTACGATAAGAGAGTTAGAAGTTGCGAAGGTGATGGAAAAATTAGAGTGATCGATATTTTAGGGTTCGAATATAATTGTGTATCTGGATGCCGCATCCTTTAATTTTCTATCCGCGGTATATATTTTAGCGCCTGATTTTCTAGCCGCAGCCATATATAGGGCATCATACACCGCTATGTTTAGGGATAATGCCAGCTCTAAGGCTTCTCGGTAAAGCACTTTAGATTCAAATATTTTCAGCCTACTGTAGATCTGCATTAAATCCTCAGCAGCATTCAAAGCTTCATTCTCATCTAGATCCCCGTTCAGCTTAGCATGCTTCCATAAGGCGTTTAAAGCCTCCGGTAGGGCTAAATCAACCGTTGAGAGGTTGAAGCCGCCCACCAAAAGTGCTTCTATATTCTTTCTCACCTCATCTGAACCGGGCTCATTCAGAATGAGCTTAACAAGAATGTTAGAGTCCAAGATTATAGGCTGCATCTTAGCGCTCCCTATCCTCCCTAATTAAGTCCACGGAATCCGCGCTAACCCTCCTCCTCTCAGCATTAACCCGGATGCTTCTAATGGTCTCGGCGAGCTCAAGCTGCCTTACCCTGCCCTCGATGAAGCGCCTAACCTCATCGCTCCACTCGACGGGTAATTTACGCATTTGCTCCTTAAGCTCCTTGGGAATGCGGATGGTGAATGTAGACGACATTGCGGTCACCCACGTAACACATGTTGTGACACTAAAATATAAGAATTTTGAGACTTCTGGAACGGTTTGTAGGGGGTTTCAAGGGGTGAGATTGCAGTAGTTTTTCGAAAGGTTGCTTTGTTTTCACGTTTTTCTTACAACTGAAAGATGGTTGCTAGTTTTCCAGTGATGTTTAGCATGAAGTTAAGCGCATGGCTTAGGGGCCTGGTTCGCCGGTCACTTCTCTCATGCTGTTATGTCTGATTTGTTAATAGTTTTCATGAGTAGTATGCCTATGAGGAAGGTGAATGGAAGATTGCTATTTCGATGACGAGTTTATCCATCTTATAAAGCTTAGTTACGAAAGAATCGCATATGTTGCTACGCCAGCTGTTGCGGATTTTTGGGGCTGTGTTCATTTTGTTGTTTTTGCATGTGGTAGCCGTGATGTTATTCTAGTTTTAAGATTTTGATGTCTTCGCCGAATCGTTGGATGTCTTCGTCTTGGGAATAGATAAGGTTGGCCGCTTGGTCTATCGCTGTGGCTGCGATTAGGGCGTCTGGTAGTTTGCCTCCCCTTCTCGCTCTTAGGCTGGCGGCTAAATCGGCGATTTTGAAGGTGACTGGAACTATTTCGAAGCTGTTGCGGGTTAGGTCTTGGAGGAGGCTTTTCGTTTTGGCCGCCCTCTTTTCATCTTTTGCGCCGATATCTTCGAGAAAGTAGATGAGGATGTTGGTGTCTAATGCGATCTTCAACTGTTTCGGTTCCCCCACTCCTTGCGAAGCTTCTTCTGGTATTCGATTGGATCTCCGAATACGCCTTTCCCTAATCCCCTCATCTCGGTGACTGGATTATAGGGTTTTAAGAGAAGGCCTTTCTCGGACTCTTCGATCTCTAGGATGACACCGTGTTCAATGTTTAGTTTTTTTCGAAGTTTCTTGGGGATTACCACTTGTCCACGCATACCGACCTTCACCTTCTCAACCATGATGTTCACCTATCAGAGATTATATTATTCTGATAAATCAACTTTCTTACAAATTTTAGCTGATGATGCTTCACTTCGGCTTCAACCAGATTGAAGAGCGCTGCTTAAAAAGGACTGGGAACGAAGCCACTCTGATATAATATGCTATTTCAGATCTTTCCTGCTGCATAAAATTTCAATAGAAGATTTAAAAGCTTAATTGTATTGCTTTCCTTTGCTAAAATATTTTTTCTTGTATATATTGGTGGTATTCTTCCATGATGTTTCGGGGGATGGGGTTTTCGATTTCCATATCCTTTATTTTCTTTTTTAGTTCCTCGTCTATTGTGTATATCTTGCTGATTCCGAGTTCTTTTGCCAGTTCTATTAGGTAGCTGTCCCACGAGGATATGTTTAGTGTTGACGCTGAGGCTAGGGCTTTTTCAGCAACTGATTTAGGAAGGTTTCCGTAGAATGCTGGTGATTCGATGGATAGGGTTTTTAACAGAGCTTTTGCTACGTTGTTGCTTCTAAGTTTTAGGTATTTTGTCATGATTATGTAGGCGCCTAGATAGGTGTTTATGGGGATTAGGATGCGCTTCTTAAGGGTGAGGGCTTCGAGCAATATTTGGGCTGCATACCTGCGGGCGGGATTTTTAAAGTGAGCGAGAACTATTATGCCTACGTCAACAGCCGCTTCGAACCCCAATTTTGCGGAGTGCGTATTCCCTGTCAATGTATTTATCCCCGCCTTCAACTTTTACAGTGTCCAGCTCTAGGCTTGGAGCTATTTCCTCAAGCTCATCGAAGGGTTTTTTAGCTGAGTTCGTAGAGAACTTTT
>JAGTRH010000029.1 GCA_018396795.1 Candidatus Bathyarchaeota archaeon | reverse complement strand
AAGTAACCTTCTACCAAATCTAATTTAATAAAGATTAATTTAAATTAATCTTAGTTTTCATACCTAAAAAGAGAAATATATGAGGGAAAGTTCTATTTCTTTTTCGATAACCACCATTGCAAATACTCTTTTCTTACTCTTTTCCGTTCATCCTCCTCAAGTCCATAACGCCCTAAAGATTTATCCTTAATCTCAATAAGCTCTTGGTATGTGAGCGATAAGCCGCAGCTCTTGCAAACATAATGTTTCGTTTGGCTTATATATAGCATCTCGCCTCCACATTCGGGACAGTAAGGCATGATTGAACCCTTCAAGTATAAGAGACTCGATCGGATAAAAATACCTTTTGGTCTGAGACACCTTCTCTTTTAAAGCTAACTCTTTCTCTAGAAGCCTTTAATAAGGTTGTAAACAGCATTTTTCGCCTAAAGCCTACGGCACGATAGTCATTATAGAAGAGCCTTGAGGGAGAAGCCGCACTTCTCATCTAAGGAGCCTAAGAAGGAATCTGAGCGTCTAAAATGATTTTGGAGGCCCAGCTTATCGTTAAGCTTAATGGTTTAAATTTAATTATTGCCCGGCTCTTAAACCTTTAGTGTGAAGCCTATAGTCTGTCACGTAGCATTCTCTTTTAACCACTCTTGGATTTCACTCCCTCAAGGAAATCTTAGCTTTGGGAGATACGTATATATTCACCATGTACGCTCTTTACGATAGTTGTTAAATAATGAGGGCGGCTCATGAAACTGGAGGCGTTCTTTAGCCCAAAGGCGATCGCTGTGATCGGTGCAAGTAGAGAATCATGGAAAGTCGGGCATAAAGTGTTCAGAAACTTAGTTGATTCTGGATTTACAGGAGAACTCTACCCAGTAAATCCAAACGCCGATGAGATACTTGGATTTAAGTGCCACAAGAGTGTTAGAGATATCTCAGGCGATGTTGACCTGGCTATTATAGTTGTTCCAGCCAAGATTGTGCCATCCGTTGTTGAGGAATGTGGTATTAAGGGGGTTAAGGGCATAGTCGTGATCTCGGCGGGTTTCGGTGAAACAGGCAGAGAAGGAGTACAGCTAGAGCAAGAGGTTGTCAATATATGTCGAAAATACGGGATGCGAATGCAGGGACCGAACTGCTTAGGTTTAATAAGCGTTCAGAGCCATGTGAATGCCTCCTTCGCGCCAGCTATGCCCCTTCCAGGAAATATAGCGTTCATCTCACAAAGCGGAGCTATTGGAAGTACAATATTGAATTGGGCTGTCAGGAATGAGATCGGTTTTACTAAATTCATAAGCTTAGGAAACGAGGCTGACCTAAACGCCGCCGACTTCCTTGAAGCTCTTGGTGAGGACGAAGATACAAAGGTCATTGGGCTTTACATTGAGGGAGTGAAAGAAGGAGAGCGGTTCATTGAGGTTGCTAGAAAAGTTACTAGAAAAAAACCAATAATTGCCATAAAAGCAGGAACAACTGATGCTGGAGTAAGAGCGGTTTCCTCTCACACAGGATCATTAGCTGGTTCAGACACCGCGTTTTCAGCGGCATTCAAAAAAGCTGGGATAATAAGAGTTGACACCTTGGAAGATCTTTTCAATCTCGTCCTTGCACTTGGTTCACAGCCGATACCAAAAGGCAATAGGGTTCTCATAGTGACAAATGGTGGTGGACCGGGGATATTAGCCGCTGACGCATGTGAAAAAATGGATCTTGAACTACCGCTACTAGAATATGAGGTTCGGGAAGAACTCAGGAAGCTCATGCCCCCACATGCAAGTTTAAATAACCCACTAGATGTTCTGGGCGATGCTGACGAGAATCGTTACAGAATAGCCCTAGAAGCAGGCCTAAGAAGCAGCAATATTGATGGGATAATTGTTATTTTAACGCCACAAGCTGTAACACCATGCGATAAAATAGCAGAGACTGTAGCTGAAATCGGAAGAGTTTCTGATAAACCTATAATTGCATCATTTATGGGGCTTGAAGATAGTTCATTAGCAATCAGAACTCTTAAGAAGGGACGAGTGCCTAACTATGCCTTCCCGGAGTCAGCTGTGTTTGCTCTAAAATCGATGTACGAGTACAACCTTATACTTAACTCTCCAACTGAGGGAATAATTCAACGTATAGAAATTGATGAAAAAAGGATCCAGAAGATCATTAATGGCGCGAGGGCGGAGAAGCGTTTAAACCTAACGATTGATGAGGCAATAAAAATAGCAGAGGCTGCTGGTATACCAATGCCTAGAGCGTTAGTATCTAGAAGTAAAGAGGAGGCTGGGGAAGTAGCCGATGCAATAGGTTACCCAGTAGTCATGAAGATTGTTTCACCAGATATACTTCATAAGACGGATATTGGCGGTGTGATATTAGGTGTTAAAAGTCGGAGTGAGGTTGAAGAAAACTATGAGCTTCTAGTAAGGAGAGTCCGCTCAGCTATGCCGGATGCAAAAATAACTGGCATCCTAATACAGAAGATGGCTCCAGCTGGAAGAGAGGTTATCGTCGGCGCTATTAGGGATTCCCAATTCGGTCCGCTGATGATGTTTGGTTTAGGTGGGATATATGTTAATTTCCTAAGGGATGTTTCATATCGTTTATGTCCCATAACGAGAGCTGAAGCCGCTAGGATGATTGAGGAGACTAGGGCGTACATACTTCTTAGAGGTGTTAGGGGTGAGCCGCCTTCAGATGTAGACTCAATTATAGATGTAATGCTTAGGATCTGTCAAATTATGATGCAGTTTAAGGAGATATCGGAGATGGAGATTAACCCATTATTTGTTTACGAAAGTGGCGAGGGCTGCCTTGGGGTAGATATAAGAATAACAATAACTTCATAAATAATATAGTTGAGAGGAGGATATGATGTTTGGTTGAAAAGGCAATATATGTTACATCAACAGACGAGTTTTCCGGCAAAAGCGCCGTAATAGTGGCACTTGCAACAATGGCTACAGAGATGGGTAGAAAGGTTGGGTATTTTAAGCCTATAGGAATGAGCTCCTCACTGATTCCCGGAAGAGAACATATGGATGAAGATGTAGAGATAATGAGATCGATCCTAAGGCTTAAGCATGAGAGTAGCATTATATGCCCAATTATACTCAAGAGGGACGAGTTTCTCAAGGACTTTATAGGAGAAGATGTAATCTCCTTCGCTATGAACATACACAAGGCTTACAAAATAGCATCTGAGGATAAGGATTTAATGCTTATTGAGGGATCACGTAATCTCTCAGTGGGTGCATTTCTAGGTTGCTCAGTTCCAAAGCTCGCTAAGGATCTTGATGCAAAAATACTTTTGGTTGAAAGAGTTGAGAATGATTCTGTCGTAGACGACATACTGCAGGCTCAGGATTGCTGTATAAAATGGGGAACTGAACTTTTTGGCGTTATATTAAACCGCATTCCTCAAGACAGAGTGGAGCATGTCAAAAGCGTGATTAAACCGTTTATTGAAAAACATGATATAAAGGTTTTAGGTTCGATTCCGGAGGATAAAGCTTTAAGCGCCCCAACCGTTAGGGAGATATGTGACTTCATTGGCGGGAGAGTTTTAGCTGGAAAAGATGGATTAGATAAAGTTATTGAGGCGGTTCTTATAGGTGCGATGACTCCTGAGAGCGCGGCTAAATATTTCCGAAAGGTGACAAACGAGTTAGTGATTACTGGTGGCGATCGAACAGATATAATATTAACGGCTCTTGAAACTGGTGTATCAGCAGTAATATTGACCGGAAACCTTTATCCAAGTGTGAAGGTCTTTCCGAAAGCAGATCAGCTTAATATTCCATTAATACTTGTACCTTACGACACGTATACAACACTTCAGCATATCCAGAAGGTCATCGGAAGAATAAAACCTGGTGATGCGAGAAGAATAAGCGCCGCCTTAAATGTTGTTAAAAAGCACGTAGACTGGAGACAGCTATTAAGCGCATAATAAAATGGTTGATTGCTTTAATAGCAGGTTGCAATAAGCAAAAAGATTTGTTTATATAGTTTATAAGCTCATTTCATGATTAGCTTTAAGGTGGCGGAATGAAAAGGCAGAGATTTCCAATATTCCATATAGAGAGTGATTTAGGTTGGAAGCTCGGATTAGGCAGCCGATCGTCTGCGTTCTTGGTCACGTTGATACTGGTAAGACTCTACTTCTAGATCAGATCAGGAAGACAAGTGTTCAAGCACGTGAAATTGGGGGAATGACACAACATATTGGCGCAAGTTTCTTTCCACTAGAGACGCTTAAGGAAATTGCAGGACCATTCCTAAAGATTGTTGGCGGCGATATTCATATACCTGGTCTCTTAGTGATTGATACGCCAGGGCATGAGGTATTTGCGAATCTCAGGCGTAGAGGCGGTGGAATAGCGGATATAGCAATACTTGTAATAGATATCTTGAAGGGTTTTGAGGCGCAAACATATGAGGTTATTGAGATTCTTAAGTCAAGAAAGACTCCCTTTCTTGTTGCTGTGAATAAAATTGATCGAATACCTGGATGGAAATCATTTCCAAACGCATCCTTCCTAGAATCATATAAAAGGCAGGAGCAGGCTGTTAGACAAGAGCTGGACGAGCATTTATATAGGATTATCGGCAAGTTCTCTGAGCTATCTTTTAGAGCTGATAGATTTGATAGAATAAGAGACTTCACCAAAACAGTTGCATTAATTCCAACAAGCGCTAAAACAGGTGAGGGCATACCGGAATTAATAGCGGTTTTAGCGGGCTTAACACAACAGTACCTCCAGAAGAGACTTCAGACTACCAGAGGGCCTGCTAAGGGAACAGTCCTGGAGGTTAATGAGGAAGTTGGTTTAGGTGTTACGGTAAATGCAATAATTTATGATGGAATTTTAAGAAAAGGCGATATAATAGTTTTAGGCGGAAGAGAGAAACCAATTGTAACAACTGTTCGGGCAATACTAATGCCTAAGCCACTTGATGAGATAAGAGACCCGAGAGAGAAATTTTCTTCCGTTGATGAGGTCTCAGCTGCTGCTGGAGTCAAGATTGTTGCGCCAAATCTTGAGGATGCACTCGCTGGAGCACCAATATACGTTATTCCATCTCAAGATAAAATAAATGAATATGTTAAGGAAGTTTTAGAAGAGATAGAAAGAATTCGCGTGTCCACAGAAATCGATGGAGTAGTCTTAAAAGCTGATGCACTAGGTTCTTTAGAAGCCATAGCCGAAAGCCTATCTAGGAATGGCGTCCCAATCCGATTAGCGGATGTCGGTGATGTCTCAAAAAGAGATGTAACCGAAGCTCTGGTGGTTAAGGAAAAAGAGCCGCTCTATGGCGTTGTTTTAGCATTTAACGTTAAGATTTTACCAGATGCTGAAGAGGAGTCCAAAGCACATAGTATACCAGTCTTTAAGCATAACGTTATCTATCATTTGGTAGATGAGTACCTCAAGTGGATGAAGAGCGAGAAGGAGGCGCGGGATAAAGGCGAATTTGATAGACTAGTAAAACCAGCTAAGATAAAGGTTTTACCCGGCTATGTCTTCCGAAGATCTAAGCCAGCAATAGTTGGTGTTGAAATCTTAGCTGGGCAAATTAAACCTAGAATACAGCTTATAACGAGCGATGGAAAGAATGTGGGTGAAATTCTCCAGATTCAAGATAAGGGTGTAGCGATCTCCTGTGCTGAGAGAGGACAGCAGGTCGCCATCTCAATAGATAAGCCCACTGTTGGGCGACACTTTGATGAGGGTGACATATTATACGTTTATGTTCCAGAGCAGCATGCAAGACTACTGAATACTAAATTCAGAGATCGATTAAGCGCTGATGAAATAGATGTTCTTAATGAAATAATTACTATAATGAGGAAAAGCATACCACTCTGGGCTTCTGGATAGAGACTAGTTTGAGAATTCTCTCTATCTAAGCGCTATCTTTTCTTTTCTCTGGAAGGCCAAAAATTTTTCAACATCATCTTTTGTAGGCAAATTTTCTATGTCTCCTCTCGTAGTTACCACTAATGCTCCTGCGGCGTTACCAAAATCTAGAGCCTCACCCAAACTTCTTTTTTCAAGTATGCTTGCTATGAAGCCAGCTGCGAAAGCATCTCCAGCACCAATCACATCAACTACTGGAACCTTGAAACCCGGTTTCATGATGGTTTCTTTGCCATTCGAGGCTATTGCTCCCTCCTCGCCAAGTTTAACAGCAACTATCTTCGGCCCCATTGATAGCATCTTCTCGATTATTCTGTACGGTTCCTTCTCAGTAACTAGAATCTCGGCGTCTTCGGGCTCTGTTAAAATTATATCTGCCTTCTCAATTATCGGGAGCATTGTTTCACGAGCTTTCTCCTTAGACCAAAGCTTGAGCCTAATATTCGTGTCCAAGGAAACCATAATATTATTTTCCGCAGCTATATTCAGAGACTTGAGTGCAGCTTCTCTGCAGCTTTCACTTAATGCCGGCGTAATACCAGTCAAGTGCAACAGCCTAGAATTCCTAATATAGTCCTCCTCAATATCATCCGGAGAGAGCTTACTTGCTGCGGAACCACGTCTGTAATAGAAAACCATGCTCCTCCCAGGTATTGGGTAACCTCTCTGAATAAAATATACACCAGTCGGCGCTTCATAATCTATCTTAACCCTTGAGGTATCTACACCCTCGCCCCTTAAAATGGACAAAATATACTTTCCAAACTCGTCGTTACCAATTCTGGTTATGAAGCCAGCCTTAAAACCAAGTCTAACCATACCTATAGCAAAGTTTGCCTCTGAGCCTGCAGCATGCTTCTCAAAATATACAACATGCCTTAAGGGACCAGTTGATAGGGGATTAAACTGCACCATCATTTCACCTAGTGTAACAACATCCAGCATTGGCACCACCAATAAAATTTCTTTCATGAAAACCTATAAAGTTGTATGGAAAAAATAGGGGATTTAGATCTTTTACTACATTTTCGCATATTACTTCTTATGTATCGATAAGAACCTTCTGATAGATCTATCGTAGGTTCGCTCAACCTCTGGCGGAAAATAGCACGCTGGAAGTTCGCCATGCAATCTATGATTGAGCAAGCACTCACAGCACATACCCTTAATGTCGCATGGATAAGTACACGGACAATTCTCCAGATTGATCTTTATGTTTGGGCAAGGTTTTCTCTCCATCTCAAGCACCGCCAATCTTTAACAAAAACATCAGTTATCTTTGCGTCTTAAAGAGCGTTTCGCATTTTCGTATGTATTAATAATGGAACGAATGTGATAAAATCTACTGTTTTTCATACCTCTTTTTATAGAGGCTGATAAATATCAAATAATGGTGATATCTTTGTCTAGAGATGATAAAAACGAGGAGATGTTGAGCGTTCTGAAAGAGATAAGGGAACTCCTAACTCCTAAACCAGCGCCTCCAGCTCCACCGCCACCTAAAGGGCTAATCGCAGAGTTCAAGGATTTCATTTCAAAGTACAAGGTTATGGGCATGGCTGTAGCGTTTATTTTAGGCATTTATTTGGGTGCTCTAGTTCAATCTCTTGTAAATGATATAATAATGCCAATAATAGAATTTGTAACTCCAGGAGTCCCTTGGGAAGCAGTTACCTTAGGGCCATTCCGTGTAGGCAGCTTTTTAGGCACTCTTATAACATTCCTTATAGTGGCATTTGTAATCTTCCTGCTAGTTAAAGTGACTAAAAAATGGGGAATAGAGTAATCCACGTTAAGAGTATAGTTAACCTAGTAAAGGACAATTAGTCTCTTTATTTTTTTAAAATAATTTCTAACTTTAGGTGCTTATTGAGAGCGCTAGGAAAATTATGATTGACCATCTTCACGCTTAAATATAATGAAAGTTTGTATTGCTAATGGTCCACTAGCTTATCTATTTGTGGCTCAAATCCTAGACCAAATTTTGTTGGAGCATAGAAGTATCCTTTCTCCGGTCTAAGTTTCTCTAGGTTAAATGCTTGCTGTATCTCTGCCCATTTCACCAGGTATTCTATTATCGGGCACACATCCTCCGGTTGAGAGAATATTACACATTGAGCTGGCTCAATCCATCCGGCATGGGGTATCACCGGTACACCCTCAACGGAGGCTAGAGCGCATATTTTTCTCATCTCAGTTATCCCCCCAGCCCAAGTAACATCCATCTGTAGAATGTCCACAGCATTACGTCTCAAAAGTTGCTTAGCACCCCACCTTGTATATTCATGCTCTCCAGCCGCGATTGGAATGCTAATCCTCTCATGGATCTTAACATATCCCTCAATATTATCTGGCATAAGCGGCTCTTCAAGCCATGCAATCTCGTATTTCTCGATAAGCTTAGCCATCTTAATCGTATATGGCACAGACCAACTCATCCAGCAGTCAAGCATCAAGTCAACATTGTAACCTATAGCATCACGTATTGTCTTGACAAGCCTAACGTTTTCTTCAATACCCCGCTCTCCGCTTCCCGGACCATGTCGGAAGAACCATTTCATAGCCCTAAAACCTTTATCTACATACTCTTGGCATCTCTCGACAACTTTCTCGGGTTTTAGAGAGAAGCCTAGCATACTCGCATATGCTGGGACTTTTTCTCTCACAGGTCCACCTAGAAGCCTAACAACAGGCTCCTTTTTAACCTTTCCAATGAGATCCCATAGTGCGCAGTCAACCGCGCTTATAGCCATCATCTTCTCTCCCTTTCGACCGTGAACCTGAGATCGATACATGATATCCCATATTTTCTCAATTCCGAATGGGTCTTCACCTGAAATTAGAGGTTTTAAATCAGACATAATTATATCCGCAATATTGGATGATATCGGACCGTATATTCCCTCGCTCCCCTCATCCGTCAATACTCTTAAAAATAGCTGTTCAAAAGGGTTTTCCTCGCCCGTGGTCCATGGTCCCTCGTCTCTAAAACGTTCATAGAGGTCTATAGGTCTTACAAGACGCTCCTCCCAAAAGCCTTCAGGAACAGGTGGTTCTCCACGTAGCTTAAGAATCTCCAAATCAACAATTTTCATAATCAATCTTCACCATGAATACTTTTTGGCGTTATTTTACTTTCATCACCTTAATATTTAGGAGTTTTTAAGTGGTTAAGATATATAGGGTACTTTTTTAATTTTTAGGGGTGCTTAAATTTTTTTCGACATCCACAAAAGTAATGTAAGGCAGCCATTTGATGTTTAGTTTTTAGATTCGAATCATGAGAATCAGGTTAATGGCTGATTGAAATATTTAATTTAATTCTCTGAGTGCATAATGAGTAAGTTTAGATATTCTAGGAAAGTTTCTCGATAAGGGAATGTGCAATAAAGTTAGTTGCATACATTTATAATGGAGGGGGACTTTTAATCCATAGGTAGGTTTTACTTGTTTGTGAAGCGAGCATAAGGCAGCTTTACTTACTGGTAAAACACTAACCTGGTATCGGAGAGAATAAATCAAAAGGAGGTGAAAAGGTGAAGTTCTTAAAGTTTTGGGAGATCTGCCCAGATGATATGGATAAGGGGATTCCGAAATTTCTGAAGTTGCTTGAAGAAATGAAAAAGGAGCCAAAGAAGTATCCTAGATACATTGTCCCTCCGCACGGAATGGGTGAGTTATTTAAAGGCATCAGTATCATGGAGGCTGACAATGAGGAGCAACTAATCAGCTATATACTTGCAGTAACACCCGAATTCAAAATTAAGTTTGTACCCTTGATTGAAAGTTCAAAAGCGATAGAAATCCTAATGAAAACTAAAGCGTAGAAACAAAGTCGCTTTTTTATTTTTGACTATTTCCTTAACGGTATCCGGTCCTAGTCAGATAAATAGATAAGATGAATAGCAATAGATTAAAGGCGCCTATTACAATAAATAAAATTCCAATCTGCAGATAATAAGAGTTGCCCATTGCTACTAGGGCTGGGAGAACCCATAATGGCATTGATAGAATAGACGCGATCAGGTCTAATCTACCTGGCTCAAGCAAGCCTTTTAAGAGGATAAGAGCTCTCAATACAAAAAGGACCCCTGTTGCAAACATTAGGAGAATGAAGATTACATACGCTCCACTAAGAGCTGGAGGGGCCCGATAGAATCGAAGGGGATTTATTACAAGGCGCCACGCTGAATAGGCGAAAAACAAAACACCTTCTACAATATAGTAAACTGCGAGCAAAAGCCGCTTGTCATTAGACGATGGCAAATTATATATCTCCAAAAAAAGGTGAGAGGAGAAAGATATAAAGATTTTGGATTGGAATAAAACAAAGAGGATTTCTCCTAATTTCTAGAGTTTATTTTCTTTGATAGCTTCTTTAAATATGTTAAATGTTTCATCGTCGTATAGGCAAAATATTATTTTCTTTATATTTGTTCCAGACTTAGCGTATGATATCGCCGCTGGAAGCATTATTTCAGCACATATTCTTTTTGGCAATCCAAATACGCCTGTTGAGATCGCTGGGAAGGCAATGCTGGAGACACTATATTGGTCGGCGAGTTTAAGACTATTTAATGTTGCATCTCTAAGTTTTCTCTCTTCATCACCCTCACCATAAACAGGGCCAACAGCATGTATCACATACTTCGCCTTTAAATTTCCACCGCTGGTTATTACAGCTCCACCAACCGGTATAGGACCCCTTGTAGAAACTATTTTATCACACTCATCTTGTATTTTCTGTCCGCCTCTTCTCCTTATTGCACCAGCAACCCCACCACCCATCTTAAGCATACTATTTGCGGCATTGACGATGCAGTCAACGTCAAGATCCGTTATATCCCCCTTAACTAGCTCAATTAATGTTTCACCAACCTTAATCTGCACGAATTATCACCCCAACTATAATAATTTCTACCACCAGGTAGATAATTATTTAAAGTTCACGATAATCCTTTTAGATGATACAAA
>JAGTRH010000028.1 GCA_018396795.1 Candidatus Bathyarchaeota archaeon | reverse complement strand
AGCCACTACGGCGAGGTCATGCAGGTCTTCGA
Organism: Candidatus Bathyarchaeota archaeon; assembly: GCA_018396795.1. The sequence continues at coordinate 10,902 of JAGTRH010000028.1, read as the reverse complement.
GGAGCTCCTCATACTCTTCAACCGGTATCACAACCTCTTTCTTCTCCCCTTTTTCATCAACAATATAACGTAACTCAACCATATCCTGACAGTTGAGTAATACACCTTTTCTTTTTAAGCTTTACTAGAGATAAGGAAAACTGTCATGTTAAAAAGTGAAGAATTACTCGATTAATCCCGCGGAGATTACTAGTAGAACAAGCGTGAAGATGCTTATTCGTTTTTTTCGAATAGACGTTTAATATTGTTTAATTTAGTCAGTGGTAAGGAATTAATAGTTCTCATTAAGGAACTGGTTTGGGACTACCTTCTGCTAGTCAACATCGCAGGGTTCATCCTCATGGGTGTGGATAAGGCTAGCGCGATTCGAGGAGAGTCAAGGATACCTGAGATGGTTCTTCGATTTCTTTGATAGGAGGGCCATTCGGAGTCTTCCTCGGCATGCTCGTTTTCCACCACAAGACTAGGAAAACATACTTCAGGCTAATCGTCACCCTGACACTAATCTTATACGCTTTTGTCCTCATCTTTTTAATAGGATTATAAGTCAGCAACGTTCATCGCCAGCTTCGACTCCAAGGGCATGAGCGACGAGGAGAAGATGGAGATGATCAAGAAGACATTGGATGCTGTGGATAAGGCTCAGGGAAGAGTGTAGTTTAAGTTGTTAGATTTGTTACCAAATGTTATATGAGACGACATTAAAGATAAACTTCGTTTAGAGCTTCTAACAATGATCCAAAAGCTTGTCTTTCTTTATCTACATCAATGAAAGATAGACCGTCGATCACTTTCTCAAAGACTTTATGAACCTTAACGATTTCACTCCTCTTTTTAATCGTGTTTGACCTCATAACAATTAAGAAAATGCCACGCAATGCTGAACGGGCCAGTTTACCAGGAGATTCCCCTAACACCCAGTATATAGCAATAGGCAATAGACCAGCATTCTTAGCAGCCCTTAAAGGAGGTATCCAATCTTTACTTTCTAATCTATTGTACATCAATACAACCCTGGATTTAAAATTTATATGATAAGAGATTTTCTCAAGGATTCTAGAAAGGCTGGTTTCATATTTTTCTGGATCACGCGGTAATTCTCTTTTTTCTACGATTTCAAGTTTGGCAAGGGGAATTTTTACTTTTGCGATATAATCAAACAGTTTGATTCCCGCGTAGTGTACAAGGCTAAGAGAAGCGTAGCTTTTAACGCTATCCATATATGGTGGATCAATTACGGCAAGATCTATTCTTGGTGGGAATCTCGCAAGTTCTGCACGATTATTGATGACTTTAGCATTCAGGTCATGTGTAATCCCTCTCTCTGATATATACCTATCCGCATTCTTTTGAGCCCTAATTGCAGATGCTATCGTGTTTCGCGCTAAGGGTCTTAAAGTACCAGGAATATGAGCTAAGGGATTGGTTTCAACTGTATACTCTGGCACCCAATATGTCTTCATGGCTGCCGCAGGTACTGGTTCACTGATTGGCGGATGCCACTTGGTCGCTATGCAGGAAGTTTTCGTGGTTTCGCTAATCGCAAGGCTTAGAAATGTTAATTCTTGTGAAGATTTTGCAAATTCTTTAGCTTTATGAGAAAACACCGTAAAGGATGCCAATTGTCTTGGCGTAAAAAGCTGGTAATAATACCTTATATCAGCTTCGCGTAATAATCGTTTTCCTTCTAATACCTTTATCTCCTCTTCAAGTATATCCTTAGCCTCTTTTGCAATTTTAACTGCTGACTCTGTAGATTTCTTGAACCAAGTCAGTAAAGCCTTATTCTCCTTTATGTTTATATACAGTTTTCTCCATTCATTACTAGGATCACGTAACTCCACAGCGTAAACTTTCCATCCTTGTGTAGTTTCTGGATAAGAATCATTCAATTTCGCTTTTCCTTTCATTGATATTTTAAATCTATCTTTACAGAATGGGCATGTGGATACTTTTTGAGTGTTGTTCCAGTTTGTTGTGAATATTTTAAAACATCGAGGGCACATAAGAACCATGTATTGTTTATTTCTGATATTTATATTAGATATCCATGTTGGAACATCCCCCCTCGAAATAAAAAAATATGAAACCAATTTATCTTCGAACATCCAAAGGAAACGTGTTTCTTCAAATGCCTCGTCAAGAACCTTTGTCGCTAATTGTTCATAATCCTTCGGAAGACCGCTTGTCACCAATTTAACGCTTGCCTCAGAAATTCGAACTGCCAAGGGATTTACATCCATCCCATAAACTTTCCAACCCGCAAATGCGGCCTCAGTTAAACCAGTTCCGCCACCCGCAAATGGTTCAACAAAGGTTTTCCCCCTAGCAAATCTGCGTAATAAAGATGGGTTTTCTAGTGCCTGTTTTATAGCCGACCTTTCAGAAAGCAGGTAGCCCGCCAAAATGAATCTGTAAATGGCCGCAAATCTTCTGGACCACCAGCGATGTATGCTATGGATCGGAAGCCTTCTGCCCTTCTCCTTTAAAGCTTCTTCTACAATTAAAGCGACGATCTCGGGGTCGGCCTTATCAAGTATCATTAAATTACTAAAAAATCTTAAATAACCCTGTTAATAAACTTTAACTAATGAAGGCGGTTACAAGGAAGTTCGGAGATGTTCTCATTGATGCTTATCATCAAATTATTTCAAAATTAGAATTTCCTAAAGTTGTGGGTGAAGAGCATGTTACCCGATCGACTGGAGTTATAAGAAATTTTGAGTATGCGTTAAACAAAATTGAAATCGTCAATTTACTGGAGAGAGATTTGGGATTGAATACAAATGATGCTAAGGGGGTTTTTGAAGAGTTAAAAAGATGTGGCTTTCTTATAGAACTTCCTGAAAGTCTCAATCAAATAGATGTTGATGCTTTTAGAACCTTGCATATGGATGTGCTGGTAAGAAGTGCTGAGATAAGAACTGAATGGGAAAGCATAAGATATATAGTGACTCCGAGGATATCGTTGTATTTTATCGAATCTCCTTCTGAAAGCGATAGGACTATTTTGCCTTCGGAACAGGGGGGCCTGATGAATAGAAGGCTATATAACGCAATAAGGAACTTCTTCAATGATGAAAAAACTGCGAATGACTTCATTAAAATATTGAGAGAATATTTAGGCTCGGGCTTAGACGGTTATCAGACATATACTTTAGCTTCAATGCTAGAATATAGAAGTAAAGCTCACGTTATAACGGCTCCAACAGGCTCCGGAAAAACGGAAATTTTTCTTTTCTACTTATTAGCGAGGCTGATAAAGAGCAAACTCGATGGAAAAAACCCGGAAAGGGTAGTATTAGTTTATCCGAGAATAACATTATCGGTTGACCAAGCGGAAAGAACAATACGCCTTCTTTGGATCGCGAACAAGTATGGGTATGATCTCAGTTTTGGATTGCGAGACAGAGAAACGCCACGTAGAGGGAGTAAAGATGAAGATGGAAAACCATTTAGAGGGTTAAATTGTCCGGTTTGTCATTCTCAACTGGTATATGACCTCGAGTCAGGGTCTGTAAGATGCGACTCATGTGGAGAAAAGTTCACTTTTGTAAAATCAACTAGATCAGCTTTAGGAAAGGAAAATCCTGACATAATAATAACTAATATGTGGGCTTTGGAAACAAGGATGATGGATAACAATGAGTATGATTTGAATGTACATAGCTTACTTGATGTTGGGATTATAGTCATAGATGAAGCTCATGAATACAAAGGGTTAGGCGGGGGACTCGTTTCAAACTTAATCAAACTATTGTTAAGCCACAGCAGAAGAGATACAACTGTTGTAATTTCGTCTGCAACTATGCCATTTGCGAAGGATTTCGCGTCTAAATTAACTGGAATACCTCGAGACGAAATAAAGGAATACAATTTCCATCAAATCATCTCAGAGCTACGTAATGAGATAAAGATTGGTGGCAGGAGATTAGTCTTGATTGGCATATTCGATATAAACCCAAGGTTTTCTTGGAGTACCTATTGCCAGCTATGGGCAGTGTCAATGGCTTTTCTGAATCACGCATATACAGTTGATGACAGACAATATGTTCCTCAGTCAATAATCTTCATTGATAACATAAAGGAGCTTAGGAGGACATATCGTGGATATGAGGAGAATATAAGTCTCGGTGAGCCCAGAGATCACCTTATAGGTCCTAAGATTCTTGGGAAGTCTCCACATTCTTTAGATAGTTATTCTTATTGGCAATACCTTTCACGAAATAAGAGGAGCGAGTTCTTAGAGCTATTCGGAAAGGGCGGGAGGCTTGACGAACTTATAGAAAGGGTTGCAGAAGTACATAGCTTGATCAAAGAAGAAGAGAGGAGGAAAGTGATCGAGGCTTTAGAAAGAGGAGAGAAAATAGGAGTGATATTTTCAACATCAGCACTTGAATTGGGCGTAGATTATCAGAATGTATCGTTTATTTTGAATGTTGGACTAAGTGATCCCTTATCGTTGGCGCAAAGAGTAGGAAGAGGTGGGAGAAGTTTTAATAGTTTGCGCACAGTATTGGGAATAATATTAACAAGAAACTTACCTTCTGAGACTTTGTTAGCTCATAGTCCAGATGTAGGGAGGAGGCTTGATCCTTCGGCAAGAGAGTATATGGAACAAATTCCTGTAGCCTCCGATAATCCACAGGTTAAGAAGAGAGGAAAGATAGTTGAATGTATCTCTTCTATGGCAAGGAAAGGTAAGAGAACTTATGAAAGTGGAAGGGGGATAAGGGAATATGCCGAGCTTCAGGAGTTTTTTTCTGATTTAATAAGTGAAATGAGAGGTGCATTCTCATGAGTGAAGAAGTAATACCATTTTTAGAGAAATTAAAGGAAGTTCTAGATGAACGCCAGGAGTATAATGAGAGAATAATAGCAACCGAGATTATTGATCAACTTTGGAGTCTTCCTTCGCGAATGAATGAAGTAAAGTCAGCATATGATGATATAATTGAGACTGCAAAAGAATTAAACGTTTATGAGAAGTGTTTTTCATTATTAGAAGGAATAAGAAAAGATCTTGAAAATAAGTTACAGATACTTGAAGAGTTTTTGGATGATTGCAAGACGCCAGAAAACATTTTAGAAAATATGGAAAACTCCAAAAGACTGTTAGAATTAGCGATCGAGAATATAAGGTCTCTAGAAGAAGGAAGGAGCATGTTAGCACAAGCGGATTATGAGTTAAACAAGCTGATGATGTCAAGTTTAGCCTTTCAAGGAAGAAGGGGAGTAGATTCTAGAAGAGAACTTTCAACTCTTTCAGAGAAGATACGCTCAACTAAGACATTTATCAATGAAATAACCAATCACTTAGATGATGTTGAGAATGTTGCTAAAAACATTTTATCTCGTTCAGTAGAGCCTCTAGGCGTGGAGAGTAAAACTTTTTCTCGTGATTATATATACCTGTTAAACCAATTAGAGGCTGCAATAAGACGAGGAATTTATAGTTGGCAACTCATTGAAATCCTAACTGGTCTTAAAAATGTAACTGGCGATTTAGGAGCAGGAAATATAGCATTTAAACTGGAGGAGTACAAACCAAAGGAAGAATCTCCGACAACGAGTATAGATGAGTTGTTTTATCGTCATCCACCATTTGAACCCATAGCTGAAAAGAGAATGTATAAAGTAAGAGGGACAGTATCTCTTCCCATAGCTGGTAATTTTGTGTGGTTTATCAACTCTGACAATTTTGATTATTTAACCAAGGATTTTATTGAGAGAAAATGGGAAGGTAAAAGCATTATAGAAGGAGCAAGTGTTAGACGAGGAAATTATGAAGAGATAGTAGAGGTTAAGCCTATTGATATTTTGAGAGTAGAAGACGGGGAGCTTACAATCAAGATCATAGGAGAAAGACTCGAGGGAAGAAGATTTTATGTTAGGATGAAATATGGCTCAAGAAATCTCGCTGACTTATTTAAAAGGGAAACAAGGAACTTCAAAATTCCAATTACTGAGTCTTTAGAAAAAGAAATTCAAGAACTTTATGAAAGGAAAATAGGTAGAACTGGAAAGGCTTATAGATTTAACGATTTGACTTACGTATGGTATTGTTATTTAGGGTATGCAATGTCTATGGATCCTTGGGATTCTGAAAGCTGTCCCTTTAAGAATGAGTGCTATAAGGGAAGAATGATCACAGATAAAAGATGCCCATTTTGGAGCTACAGCAGACGGATATTTCCAAAGGTATTCAGTGTGATTGAAAGAAATATACTGGGATTAGAAAGGCTTCATAAATTAGACAAAGTAGGTCCATTAATTCCTCTCGAAGGAAAAGGCGTAAATGTACAAGAAATCTATAAGGGAGTACAATGGAATATGCCTGCAACTTTTGGAAGTGGTGCTCCAGTTGTTGTTAATTTTAAAAGGGCCTTAGTTAAACCCTTACCAAGAACTAATATAGTAGGATTCGTCATACCTTATAGTATTGTTGGTGCAATGATTTTAGAATTAATAGATCCTGAAAATGTACCTAAGAGTATTGTTAAAATAAATGATGAACTGACCCAAACACTTGATAAACTAGTATTATCAAAATATTTTATCTGGAAAGTTTCTGAAAGGGGAATGAGGACTTTTTCATTCTTTACGAAAAGTAAAGAGAAAATCATAAAGGAATATAAGGAGTTCATAAGCGCCTTAACAAGGCAGGAGGAAATCATCGAATTTTGTGCAAACGTATTAACTCACACCTTGGCACATTTGCTGCATTCCTTCCTCGTTAAGGAATTGGAATTGCAAAACAGGGATCTGATGTACTTGACGCATGTTGATAAAGAGAAAGACAGCCTTTATGTCATCATAGCTGAAAATAGCCCTCTGGGCGTAATTGATATAGTACAGAATGTGAAGGAGAAATTTGGCGGAGTAAGCCAAATGCTGATAAAGTTTGTTGATGAAATAACTAACATGTTAAGTATTCATGGAAAAGAAAATGAAATGTATTTGGAAGAGGCCAAGAGAGCTCGCGAGAGATATCTTAGCACTCAGAGAGGTAGCAATCTGAAAGAAGTTATGGAAAGGATCAAGGAGTATTACTCGGAGTTTGTTAATAATGGGCTGATACTTGACCTTTACGGTTTCTCCCTCCATTTACATCTTAATGAGGTATACTATAAAATCTCCAGAGACACAAAAGTAGATAGTTCAATAATCCTAGATGAGCTAAGAGATATCTTACAATTCATAGGACCTTCACATTGTGTGGACGGCTGCACTTCCTGCATTATGATGGAAAGTGGCTGCATTACGCCGATCTCGCAAAATCTGGAACTTTCACGTTATCTCGCGTCCTTATTTCTTGGATTCTTCTTTAAGGGGGACGATTTTATAGGTAAGAGAATAGGAGAAGTTCTCTTAAGAAGACTTCCAAACAAAAGTATCTTTGCTGTATCACCATTTCTAGATGAAGAAGGTATTGGACTTCTAAAGGAAATAAGCCAAAGAGGCATAGAGGTTAGTTTAGTGACGAAGGAAAATACCTATGATAAATATGTATCTGAGTTAGCAAACATCAAAGACGTATATATCACAAATATCCCGAGGCATGAAAAGTCTTATATAATCGATGATGCGATCTTAATCAATACTACCTGGAATCTTACAATCCGTTCTTCTTCTACAAATCGATTTGAAATAAAAATGATTAGACCCGTGGATGTAATGACTATGAAGCAACAAATACTTATGAAAAGTAAGAGAAAGGCAAGAGGGTAAGATGTCGATTAGTTCCAAGGATCAGGAGATTGTTAGAAATATTCTCAGCAAAATAAAGGGTATAGATCAGGAAATAGGAGAAATTTTTGAAAATTACGATTTGCATGCACTCCCTTTTGCTTCAGATGTTAGATTCGTGCTTGGAAAAGCTTTTTTGAGAAGAGTACCGACACCTAAATTATTTGTTACGTTATATGACTATTATGTCCTATATTTTCTGCAATTGGGCATAGTTAGATCATTGCGATATATGGGACAACAAGAACTCGCTCCTCTTGATACCTTGTTCAAAGTAAAGAAAATGCGTCTTCAAAGAGATGAGCAATCAAAACTAGGAGAAGAATTATTCGGATGTTTTATTTCACATGGTCAAATTGAGTTAGAGTCTTTAACAAATTACAAATTGCTCTTAATAAAGTACCTATACGGTAATTTGATAAAACCACTGGCAATAGTTCGGGAAACTTTTAGTTCGATATTGCCAACGCCTTTTTCAAGCATTTCTATAATTACTCGTGAAGGCGAAAAGAAACTTTTAGTACCGTGTAATCTATTACTTTTGATAGATTATAAGAAAGCAAAAGAAAGCAGCGGGTACATACTGGGAGAAAGGCTGAATTTCATTGATGTAGAAATCTATGCCTTCGCCAGCATATACGACGAAAAGTCTATGAAAAAAGTCAAATGTAAGGTGATCGGCCCATTTAGGGCAATTATACCTAAGATTGAGCAGGTCGATGAAAAGTTATATGAGGAATACTTCAATAGAAGAGATGCCGTCATATCCAACATCGCAGGGATTATTGTCATGAGCAACAATATGTTATTGAAAAATTCAGCTGACGAAACAGGATATATTTTAGCATTTTATGAAACGCCCTTTGACATTCTATCCAATGCTTTCGTGCATATAGGAGAAATTTTAAACGTGACGACAGATGATCATATTTTTAAAAATGTGAAGATAAAGTTAAATCGTGAGCTTCTAAATCTTTTTCAAAACAAAATATCCGGAACAATGAATTACGCTGAAAAGAATTACGCTGCGAAAAAAGCAGAGATCATGGATTCAGAAGTCATTAAAGTCATGATTGACCCACGTAAAGAAGGGTGGATAGAAGAATCTGACGAACACCTCTATCTCTATGCTCCTGCTCTTATTTGGTTTTCTACTTTATCTAACATCGAATTTAGTGAAATAACTAGCATACTTAATGAACTCTTAACCGAGAAAACTCCCAGAAAACTCATCTTCGACAAAAAAGGTATGATAGATCGTAGAAAACTTGAGCTTAGAGAAAAACTTCTCAATCTTAGAAGATGCGTACATATGTGGAACAAAGTATTTACTTTACAAAGAAGTTTAGCTGAAATTTACAGGCTTTATGTGCTCGTTTGACAAACCTACCTAGTCTCTAGATATTAGCGCGCGCTTTTAACATATCTTCATTAAGCGGAATACGCGTATCCAAGCTTTCTAAGAGTTCCTTTGAAACTTGGTCCTCGAAATAAGCTCCGCAAACCCTTTTACCAGCGTCTTTCACAGCTTCCACTAAGTCTAAAGTCCCCGTCTCCCGCTAGTAAAATGGTGATATCATATTGATTTTCATATGCTTTCGATAACATGTCGATAGCCATCAAAATATCAACTCCTTTCTGCCTATAACCTTCCTCAGTTTTTATTAACTGTCCAAGCCTTACAGTACAGAGCGGCATGCTCCTGATTATGCTGAAGAAAGAGTTCTGCTCCTGTCTTTTCTCCTGCTCGGTTTCATCAACAATAGTATCATAGTAATATAGCACGCGCACTTGCATATAAGGGTCAGAAAGATTTTTAAGCTTCGACCAAAATTTAATTCTAATGGAAAAGCGTATATTTAAAGCTGTTTATGAAGCTGATTTAAAAATACTTCTGGAAGGTTTGGGTTTGCTGAAAGAGTTTGAAGAAGGCAAGATAAGATGCTCTATTTGTGGTACTACAATCACAATAGAAAATTTTGGAGCGTTATATCCGTCGGATCGAGAAATAAGAATATGTTGTAGTAATTTCAATTGCTACATGAAGGTGAGAAGTAATGAACTTAAAGAGGGGTAAAATTCTCTGGATAGTTTATATAACAGTTGTTGCAGTAATAATTGTTGTAATCTATTTTCTATGGCAACATATCTGGCTTATTACAACTGGCTGGGTTTCTACAACAGTTCTGATGACAATCATTTTATATTTTATTATGAACCCTGATGCCGTTGAAAAATGGGCATCTATTATATTTCGCTTCCTTTCCTTTCTCGGACCTAGTTTTGACAAAAGAGCGATAGCTTCTTATTTACAATCTACCATAAATTCTTTCTCGAAGAGAATTAACTCAGAGGTACAGGGTATCTTACCCTATGGCATAAAGATAAAATGGGTAACTGAAACTACAAAGGAAGCGTTTATTAAGAATGGTGAAGTCATAGTGCTTCTGAGGCGTTCGAATAATGAAGCTAGAAACTTGGCAACGGCGACATTCACTTATATGAGTAATGCTCTTATTCCAGAAGCCCGCCCGTTCGTCTATCAGCCTGTTATGGTATCAGCAGATCTGGTGATGGCTAGAAGAATATTGTTGGAAGAACATAGGCCAGATGCTTTGGTAATCCTTAAAAAAGAATTCTTAGAACCAATAGCAAGTCAAATCCTGGGGGTATCCAAATATTACGATTCCTTGGAGAAGCTCGATTCTCAGGGTATGCTCACTAGACTTATCTTTACTGAGTTCAATGAGTTAGCTGGTTTACTTGGCTTAAGACCACCAACGGATACTATAATCAAGGAAACCAAGGATTTTGCGGATGTTATGATTAGGCTGGCAGAAAAGAAACCGGGTGTTGACATAAACCCTGATTACTCCGGGAACTATATCAAGACCAGCGTGATGCTGATAGCTAGAACCGGAATAGATGAAAAAACACCTTATCTCGCTTGGGTCATTAGATGCTTAAACAAAGGAATAGAGAAAATTCATGTATTTGCCCGAGGTAAAGATAACATAGCTCTAGCGATATCAGTTGTTGATAAGCTTGAAAGAAAGGCCATGATTAAGAAAACTGCTGAAAGCTTGTTTGAGGTCTTATATGGTAAAAAAGTTCCAGCTATTTGGATGCTCTTACGACCAAAAGAGCATTAAA
>JAGTRH010000027.1:4245-11188 GCA_018396795.1 Candidatus Bathyarchaeota archaeon | reverse complement strand
GCCAGAACTCTTCTGTTCTGAAAGAAAATTCAAGGATCACATTCCTATTTGATCTGTCGCAATTCCATATTCCAGCAAAACCTTCAGCTGGTATTGACTCCCAATGGAACAACACAGACTCGTGTTCCATTATGCATTTTTTCCATTTTCTGAGGATAGTGATGTTCTTATATGTTTTTCTCAAGGATGACTCATATTCTTTCGTAAGTTTCGAAAGGTTGGAGGCACTTGAAGACCATTTTATCTTTAACCTTGGGAAAATTCCATCACCCAGTTGTAATACTCCGTGAGTAAAGCTACCTTTCTCGCCCACAAGGATCCAAGATTTAGGGACTTCAAGCGTAAAGCCTTGCCAGCCGAGGGTAGTGAATTCCATTTCAAGAGTAATAATTAGTTTTCTTGCTGAAAAAGGTTTACAATTGGGAAAGGAGCCCAGTAGCTTCTAATGCTTGCAACTATTAGTAGGGGAGGACCCACATCGATCCTCTTATTATGCCGAAAGTCGATCCGAAACCCAACATGATACCGTTACCGATGAATATTCCTACTGTGATTAAAGCTTTTGCATTCTTCCATGTATTTCCAATCTGACTTTCGAGAACCTTGCTTAATATGCCCCCAATGAGTTGTGAGAGTGCTATTGAAGGCATGGTATTAATTCCTGTAATGCTTGCTATTAGAACCCATGGAAGACCTACAAAATCACTTGCAACTGCAATAGCTGAGCCAATGCCGAGGGACAATAAGATTATGTCAGTTTTGAATATTACACCAGTCCAAAGCCATTTGGTCCATCTACTCATTTCAAGTGCCATTATTGGCCATCCCTCGACAGTAAACCTATAAACGCTTGATGGAATGGGTGCTGTTGTCCAAAAAAGTGATGCATATATCAAGCCGAATAGTATGGAAATTATCATAGAGATTGCAAAAACTGTTACATACTCCTTTGTACTCACACCACAAAGATTAGCCATCTTAAGGTTCGCACAATGACTGGCTCCTTCTTGACTTAGCATCAAGTAATCTTTTGCAAACCAACCTGAAGGATTTTTGTATCCGCTATAGTAGATTAAAGATTCCTTCAGGTATGGAATCCAGAAACCTTGGAAAGTCACGCCTGAGGCATTTGCAGCGACTACAGTTCCAAAGAAAGACCAACCCATTATGAATACCGGAAGAATGTATGCTGGAAAATCTGGTACTAGTTGGTTAAACAATATAACCGCAAGAGATGTTGAGCCTGCAAAGGCAAAAAGGAGGATTTTAGGAGAAATTTCTTCTCGGATATTTCTTGAGGAACCTCTCATTAAAAGTTTAAAGACATTTGCGAGCCTTCGAGGATGAAGTATCATGGGAATGAGAGCAGCAGCCAAGGAGAGGCCTATCGTAACGCTAGTCCAGAAATAGAGACTTGAACGGGCAAAGTTCCAACCTAAACCATAATTTGGAGCCCAATCTGGCCATATTCCATACTGTACAAGAAGAAAGTTACCAATAGTTCTAGCTAATATACTTGTTATAGCTTGGATTATTAAAATTTGTATAGGAATTACAAAACCTATAGCAATGTTTGTCCATGTAACATCAATACCAAAAGCTGCCCCAGGGTAAGCGGTTTCAACCAGATATGTAAAGTCTATGAGCCCACGTGGAATGAATGTGAGGGAGGGGGCCATCATGATTGTTGGTAGGGCAAAGCTAAAGAGGCCAAAGATTAAGCCTAACCCTATTCCAACGACCAAAGGCCTCATTGTCTTGGGGTTTCTATCTGCAATAGCCAAAAGGCCGGTAGCACTCGTTGTTGCCGCAGGAAAATCCAACTTCTCGACAATTGCAAAGCGTTGATAGGAGAATACTCCTAACGATATGCCACATAATGCCTGGAGAATGAAGAGAAGTAAGGAAAGTAAGGTGGGAGCTAACATGCCTTGAGAGAAAAGGCTTCGTGAAGCAAAAGAGGCCTGCCCGAGGAGACCCCTTGGGGCCCACCACCAAGGAATAAATTCTGCTAGTCCAAGACCCTTTATTATCTCACTGTTAGCGACATATAGGTTAAAGATGGGATTTATAAATAGAAGGGCTGCGCCAACAGTAACGGGATAGAAAGTGTATATCATGAATACTTCCTTACGAGAAAGTGGTCTTCCTGCTATCCTAGCTAACCAATTCCATAACAGTACCACAAGCCAGAGAATTTGGCCTCCCACCGAAGTAAAGATATACATACTGTAGCCCATCCCGAAGCCTCCACCATAAGTGATTAAACTTAAACCAATAAGGGCTTCAGAACCAACGAGCGAAAGGTATATGACCATTGGTTGAACGGCGGCAGCGGCGAATAAGAGGGCACATAGGGTTCTCCATGTAATAGCTGGTTGATAACTAGTTGGATAAGTTTCTGGATAATTATCATTTGATACCATTTTCATTCACCTTCTTCTAGTTTTTTCCATTCCCCTTACGGAATGCGAGGAAACCTTTAATAATATCTTCGAATTCAACATTGAAGTATCTCTCCTTTTCTTTTGGAGGTAGCGCTCTCCAGTAGAGGAATTGTTTTCTTAATCGATCTACAAAACGGTGGTTTGCTAGTATCCAAGAATCTATCTCACCATAAAGACGTTTAAGCAATAATGCAAAATTCATATTAATGTCTTCTCCTTGAGCAAATAGAGTAACATCTTGAACGATGCCTTGGTCATAAGGTGCGAGCCTGCTTTGAAATTTGAGGAGGTAAGCGTTAGACAATTCATCAAATGAAATAGTTCCTTCGACCATAAAGACTCCATAGGAGGATACCGTTGCAGCTAAGTACTCAGCCATATACATCATCATAGCCCTAGCTTCATCTTTACCCATACTGAAGGGTAGTGGGATATTCCATAAATCACCTTTAGGTTCAGTAGATATGCGCCATTTTCTCATAAGAGATGGGGTCACGAGTTTGGACGCTTTTAAGGCTGGAAATAATGTAGATGAGATAGTAATAGTTATAATGATTAAGACAGAAAGTGCTGCAAAGGTTGACGCGTAATTAAGGTAAAGTCCTTTGGGGAATAAATTAAACCAATCCATGAAAGCCATAACAAGTAGACTAAGCTCATATCCTAACCCCGCACTGGCTACACCGATAATCGTTGCTTCCGTAAGAAACATTAAGGAAATGGATCTTGGATCAGCACCGACTGTACTATATACATAAATCTCTTTAATTCTCTCATATACTGAAGTTAGCATGACATTTAAAACTATGAAAAAGGTGACTATAAATGGTATAGATAGGGTTTCACCTCCAGTCACGCCATAAAAAGTTACAGGACTATATACGACCAATTTTCCTTCACAACCAGCATAAATAGTTACATGGACCATCTGTAGAGCTAAATCAGATGCAAAAGCAAAAACATCTTCAGTCTTGTTAATCTTCACTGCAATACTATATGGAAAATAATTAAATTGAGACATCAAAAGAGAATATGGAACTATTAGTACTTTATCCATAGGACATGTCATAGCCCCCTCCGATGTCCATTTGATAGGAGCGAGCGTAAATGTATCTAAATCCTTTATTTGCATCCAAGTGTCAAGTTTAAATATTCCTACTATTGTGAGTTTCAAACCCATCCATTCGAGAGTATCTCCTACAGTTTTTTCGAGTGCATTTGCTAAATGTTCACTTAGAATAACTGCGTATTTATCCTCAGAAGAAAAAAAACGTCCCTTAACTAAGGCTTTACTTACACCTGTGAAAAGCTCTTCCTTTTCAGATAATCCATATACAGCCTCTGCAACGACCCCTTTCTCAAGCGTGAAACCAATTGTCTGAACAACCCAGGTACGTTCTGTAATTTTTGCATTAAGGTGACGAAGGCCTTCCAAAATGCGTGCCATTTCCTCGGATTGAGGGGAAAAACTTGGATCTCTAATAAGAAATCCATTATATGGAGTATCCCCCAATTTGATAGTAGCTAGTATGTGAGTATAGAAGGAGGCTGATGTGAGAGCTATCATTGATATCGTGACAAGAATGAGGGCAGTTAAGGTGAGAAAGCTTCTTGTTCGATGTTTCTTAATATTCTCGACGCCAACCGATAAAGCGTGAGTGAAAACGGTTAATTTACTTATTTCTTGGACGTGAGTACCTAAAACTTTTTCTTGAATAGCTTTTGTAACAGCGAGGAAGTCGCTACTTGAAAGAAGAACAACGAGAAAACCAAATACTGAGAGAGTTGCAGCGATAAGTATCATAAAAACATTGAATGCTATATGAAAACCTGGATGTAGGAAATAGAGGTTTATAGTTAAAATAAGAAAGAAAAAGATAAAAAATAAGAGTTGTTTAAGACCAGATTTCATTCCCATTAATGACTTGGTGATAATGAAACATAAAGGTATCATTAGAATAAAAAAGACGATTGTAGTTTGTATGAGATCTATCACCAATCTCATAAGAGCAAGATAAGCAGATCTACTGTAACTCCATGCAGCTAACGAATAAGCAATAAGAGAGTCATATTGTCTTTCAATAAGGGCTTTCTCAGCTAACTTCATATTTTCATCGGCTCTCTTTTTGTAATCTTGCGCTTGTGCATCATAGACATGGTACTGGGCTATTATATTAAGTCTATTGCTCATTAGAAAATAAATCTGCTTTGCTACCAGATACGGCGTGAATTTTATGATCAAATTTTCTCCAATATCTACAAAATATCCAGTACCTTGTGGATTCTCTGAAGAGAAATTTGAGAGCACTGCTAATGGGTAAGCGGTTGTCTCTCCGCCTAAGAATATCAACAATTCTGTAGGATTGGAATTAGGAACGAATACCATTACATCAGATCTTGCGACATCTTCTGCGTGATGAAGGTTCCAATCGTGACTATAAAAGTTATAATTTCTTATGCTTAACTTACCTGCGGTAGCGGTAGTGGGGTCTAAAATCATGAAGAGAGTGATGCTTCCTGCCTCAAAAACTGGTAGCCAGATTTGAGTAATTCCTTGGTAAAGATACACGTAAGCTCCACCTGGGGTTGTTGCTGTAGCTGGAGGTGTTGCATAACCTTTACCTAGCCCATAGACGCCAAAATCGGTAGCATGCGTTAACTTACCAGAGGATTGGTTTACAACGTAAGCCTCCAATCTTATCGCTGTAAGAGGTTTTATCCCTTTGACAATAAATGAACCATTAGGATCTGGTTTCATAAAAATATCAAAGGTAGGTGTTTCAGCAACACCTCCTGGAACAAATTGGGCTTGGCTTTCAGTATATGGGATATCCCATTGAATGTGGACAATCGAACCCTCATTTGAAAAAGGATCGTACCAAGCTGTTGTGAGGTTATATACACCCACAATACCTTCGATAACTGCAAAGCCTCCATCTGATTCTATTCTTGTTGGAGCACTATAAACTGGAAGATTTCCCTCCAATGCAAAGCCATATATGCACGCGAAAACTACTTCTATCTGAGGAACTAGGTTTTCGTAGTTGATGAATTCTGGTCGATCTAAAGGTGTTGATTCTAACCGTCGAAGGATATTGGTCGTATGAAAAGTTATACCCACTCCACCTGCCAAGGTGAATGGGTCTGTGTCAAAATACATTAAATACGGATCAGCTATAGGCTCTGTGGGAAACATAGCCGAAACAACTTTATAGGATTTTTTCATCTGTTCCTTTAGAATAGGAACGTATTGTCCAAGAATTCTATCGTTCACCCATCCAAAACGCCTAGCATCAACCGCTAATTTATAGGGATATACGTTGCCTCTGGCATAAAGCCCTACATCCTGACCTTCGTAGCTTAGATCAAGTCCTATCATCATCTTTATTGGACTACCAATTTCATTAAAGTGTCTGTCAACGAATTCCCTTGCACCCCACATTCCTTGTGCATGCCCTGAAAGGAATGTGAACATAATATTTCGCGGAAAAGTTGGCAATTCTGAAAAAACTCGCGCCATTTCAAGTAAAGCTGCAACATTTATCGCACTAGTAGCGCCTGGTGCAATAGAAGGCACAGGTGATACCGAATCATAATGAGCAGAGATGGCAATCGTTTCGTAGCTGTTAGGTCTTCCTTGAAGAAAAGCAATAATATTCGAAACTTCTACATTCTCCCAATGCATTTTAGAGTGAAGGACAACTTCAATTGAACCCTTTTCCCTTATCAAATTCAGGAGGAAAAGTCCGTCTTCACGATTTACGTAGACTCTGGGAAAGGATAAAGGTATCTTCAAACTTTTCTCCATTGACTCAGCTTGACTTGTATCGGTAGGTTCTATGAAAATGACGGCTTTGGCACCAAGCATAGCTGCATTCTTCCAAAACCGTCTTACATTATATTCTAATAGAACTATTGCACCGTCTGCATCTTGTCCATTAAACTCTTGGAGCTGAGCTGATCCCCCATAGATCAACTTACCACGAATTCCTTCACGGGGTGTAATAGAGGGATTTACAGTATTTGGTAAAAGGGGATATGCTTTTATAGATCGATGCGCTACTCCATCTTCTTCGATCAATATCTGAGCCCCATCATCTACCGGAATCGTAAGAGTATAGTTTTCGAGGACTGGTTTATATCCATAACTTTCTAAAACCTTTAATATATAAGTCGCCGACGCTTTGAAGCCTTCGGTTCCAGTAAACCTTGATGAAAAATGTGTAAGGTAAGTTGTATGCTCTCTAATATTTTCAATATTTAAATGATCGAAAATAATCCTGAAATCTATATTTGATGCATAACTCACATCATTTCTTAATGTATAGAAAAGAAAAGTGATTGTTATAAGAGCAAAAAGAGTCTTTCTATAGTATCTAATTATTGGTATTTTCTTGACCATGTCATTTAAGATATCGATTCGAAGCTTTTAAATTTTTCTATCACTAAATGGCGAACTGGGTCCATCGCTTATGAAGCTCAACCGGAGCGCTCTA
>JAGTRH010000027.1:0-4234 GCA_018396795.1 Candidatus Bathyarchaeota archaeon | reverse complement strand
CGTGGATGAGAAGAGAGGATAGTGAGGATAAATGGGATAGACATCTTGATATGGAAGGAATTGTCTCCACATGGTTTGAAGCTTGGAAGGGCTACTATAACCACGTAACTTATCATGTAGCTTTAAGGAAGGCTCCATGCGGATCCTCTAAGCCTGAGCGCCCTTTCAATCCTATTGGAAAAGTCTACAGAGTCTTGAATTTAAGCCTGCTTTGTTGAAGCCTTTCCAAGGCTAAAAGTCTTGGAGGAGTGAGCTAAAAAACAATTCCTTCACAGTACCGAAGCGCCTAGCACAACCCTTACAAAGGTAGATTTGATAGACGTGAAGATGCCTCCACATCGAACAACAGCCAGAGAACCACATCTAGGACGGATTACGCCAGTAAGCTACCTAACATCCCTCAGGAGAGAAGCGCATCCTTCCTCAGAGGGCATAAAAGACCTGATGTCCATAAAGAGTCAATAAGAAGAAGTTATTCATGCCAAATCAGCAATATCCCAAAAGTAACGCTTATCAGTAAGCTTCTTTTCTATTAAAAAAGGAACCTAGTAATGATTTATGTTCCACGTTCTAAAACTTCGGCACCCTTGATAAATTTATTCGATTATTTTTCGCCTTGACTATAGTTAGGCTTATGATGATATGTATCTTTTTAAATACTGTATAGCTTTGGGTAAAAGCTCCCTGTCCGATGATGGTCCTAGGTGCTCCGGTATGATCATTCCACGATACCCTATTTCTTTCAACAATTCAATACATCTAGAAATGTCTATATCACCTTCATCTAGGAAAACTTCCTCATAGTCTTTGAACCTTTTTCCGTGTTTCACTAAATTTCTAACGTGAGCAAGAAAGATTCTACTAACACCAAAATAGTTGATAGCACCGTAGGGATCTCCCCCTATTATATACATGCCAGGACAGTATGTTAAACCATTGTAACGACTAGGTACAGCCTTTAGAATTTCACTCATATAATGAATGTCCCAAACATGGTTTGCTAATTTGACATTTGATCGCTCAGCAGTTTCTACGATTCTTTGGAAGAAACTGATTACTGCAGGCCACAGCTTGCCATCTGGTCTGATATTCTCTTCTAAACTCTCAAGGCTATACCGTCCTCCTTCTCCCAATACGAATGTTTCAAGAGCAGATCGGTTTCTTGGAAAAAGTGTTCTATCTAATGGATAGAAAAGCACCGTATCGATCTCACTTTCTCCGATAGCCTCAATCGTCTTACAAAGTTTGTTGATCTCTTCTTCGGCAACGGGTTCACCTTTAAGAGCCTCTGCACTCGGTAATGGAGCGATAATAGCACCTATATCAATTCCAAATTCTCTGAGAATTCTCTTGAAAGGCATTAAATGTGACATCTCTAACACACCTTTTTTATGAAAAATATCTATGGCTGTGCAGGAAAGGCAGACTCTCTCTACTCCAAGGCTTCTGCAGTAGGAAACAAGGTTTCTAGGATCCTTCTCAGCGGTATGGAATCCAATCCTCATGCATAGATGCCCCCAATAAAACCTACGATGTTTTCATATCATGATTTTACAGCTCAGATTTAACCTTTACTATCATCCCAAAATGCTGGCGTTAAGGAAAAAATAATTTGTATCAAATAGAACAATCTTTCAGGTTAAGGGAATTATAATTAAATCTAATTAAGAGTAGTATGAGAATGATAATAAACGACTAGTCTATGATTTTCTTTACTCTTCTTAGAAGGTCGATTAATGTAAGGCTTTCAATCTATATACCGACAGAAGCATGATTAAGCCGTGGGAATTATGTGACTATCAATGGGGATGGTGCTTTCCTAAGAAGTAAGGTATACCGCTATAACTTATAGGGGCTAATGAAAAAAAATGGGTCTTTGTAAAGTTACCTAAGTGAAACATATATAGCTGCGAAATCCCAGAGTGCTATTGATATCCCGTAACCCACGAGTATACCAGCGCATATTGGCAATATCCACTCATGATAGGCCTTGACACCACCTATCCTGAATACAAGCCATTTAATAAACCAAGCTAATAGCCATGTATAATAGAAAACATGTGGGTGGTAGAAAGCGATTCCGGCGAAGAAACCTGCTGGATGAATGGGCCACCATACGAAATTAGCTCTAAGCCAAATTAAAACTGCCATGATGATAAAGCCAGCAGTCGACCACATATAAAAAGATGGCATGACGGTTTCTACGGGGCCTATACTTGTTAACCATCCACTTAGCTCCCAGGCACCACTCATTCCTGGACCATATCCCCATTGTACAGCCAATCCTTGACCTTTGACTCCATAAGTGTAAAACAGCCATATAGAGAAGGGCATAGATATGAGGAAAATTGCAAGCGAAGCTATAAGCGATGCTCTGAATACTTCTTTTGGTTTGATATTATACATCCCTGCCAGACGGTAGTTCTCGACCATAATATTCCCCGCAAAAGTCATCGTTCCACCTAGATGCATATCTATAAACATTCCTGACCATCGAGCCCCATAATAGTATGATGCCACTGTCGCGTTAGGTAGCATAGCGATTCGCTCACTTGTAGGCGCTGGAAGTGCGGCTACATCCGGGAACATGTAGCGTATGGTAGCCGGAACCCCGGCCCATGCATCATGAAATGTCCTTGTGGGAGCTCCTACAACGCCTCTGACCCTTATCGCCACTAATTCTGTAGCTATTAACATAAGTATGAGAAAGAGGGTTATGTGAAGTTGTACATTCCACACAAAAACTGTCCATAAAATGAGGGCTATTAGTGAAACTATGATCATAGTCCAACCAGTTCTATAGCTCATAGCCTCATTCTCTGCCTCTTCTCGATTCCCTCCCTTAATTGCAGATCTTAGCGTCTCAGTAATGTATTTATACCGCTTCCCAAAAATGAAGGGTAGAATAGCTAGAGCAAGTAACATACCCGTATTAACGAAGGATGTCCCCCGAGCTTCGAAGGAATCCACCCATCTCGAATGAATATTTCCGGAGCCTCCAGCCGCTGGTCCTGGAGCTGGATAGTGAGGCAGATATCCCATCCATACGCTGATGCAAGGTAACAGACTACCAACAAAGAACATTCCGACGGATGCGCTCAACAGCATATCCAGAGGCGCGGCAAGGAAAATTGCAGTATAAACGGGATTTAAATTTAATCCGATGGGGAATTGTAAATCAAATAATCCAGGAATAGCCTGGGCTAAATCAAAGGCGCCCATGTGGATCGAAACGAAGGGTGGCTTAAACCAAGCTGTTGTAAGGCTAGGAACCCATGGATACAGGATATTGAGCCAGAAGAAGAGATAAAATAGAAAGCCTAAAGCGAAGGCTATTAGGTATCGCTTAAGTCTGGAAATATTGGAGTATGGATCAATCGCAATTTGAATCGCCGTACTAGTGACAACGGCAGGAGGAAATTCCATCCTCTCGATGTCGAGCCATAATCTCCTAAATACACTGGCTATACCTTGATATAAAAAGAATACGATGAGGTAGGCTGGGATAATTACGACCATAGGCAAGATCCATATGTCCCAAGGCACCGATGCTCCTCCAATTTTCATAGGCTCAAGTTTCGCTGCTGGAGGAAGCCATGCAGGGAACAAAGGTTCGTATATTGCATTTCCTGGGGCTAAACGCCATTGAGCAATCATAGCGGTTAAAATTCCAGGATAACCATTTCCATTTGCAAATAGTGTGCTTAAACCTATCATACAATAGAGTAGTACATATTTTTTTGGGTGGATTTTGAATTTTCGTGCGATTAATGTGAAAATGGTAGTAACAGCGATGTAGAAGAGCATCATCGTCATAAAGCTAGCCCATCCTCCCAAAGGATCCGTAAACCATCTAATCCACGAACCTGGCATTGCGAAAGCAGCCATATACATTCCAAGAATAGCTGTTAAGATAGAGGCTACTACACCAAAGATCAATACTTTTGGAGTTAGAATTACCTCTGGGATTTCCTTAGTTGTTTGGTTAGCCATTTTTCCTCACTTTATACATTTTTCAATATTCTACATTTAAGCGTTACGCTTATGGCATTGGTGCTGTAATCCATGAAAAGCGTCTGGATTCTTCTACCGGCTTACTATGCGTAGGAGCCTATCCTAAGGCCTTCCTCCTCATTCTTTTAAGCTTTTTCTCCGTAAGCCTTCGATCGGATCCCCTGTAGGCTTCTTTCCTCGAAAGCATGTACCAGATGATCGAAAGCATCTCCCTCGCTTG
>JAGTRH010000262.1 GCA_018396795.1 Candidatus Bathyarchaeota archaeon | reverse complement strand
AAGATAAACGCCCTAAAGAGAGTGCTAACTACGGGTCCGCCGATAGCGCCGATAAAAGCGGCTTTGGAGTTAAGAGGGGTTAAGGCTGGCTTCCCAAAGAAGCCCCTAAGACCCTTAAAGCCAGAGGAGATAGCCATACTTAAAGGCAAACTTAAAGCGTTGGGCCTCTTTTGGTAGACAGCGGAATTAGTGTTTAATGAAGATGGGTTCTAGACCCTTGCTTTTTTCAGCAATCTCCAATTTTTCCTCGTTTGAGAGAGCCCTAAACATTTCAGCTGCATTGCACATCCACCAGAGTAGTTCAGCGTGGCTTGGGCTAACAGCTGCGGTAACGGGCAGAGAAAGCGTAAATCTAACAGCCATTAAAGCCTCTTCAAAACTTTCAACCGGCATATACCAGCATTTAGGCCATCTCCGCTTCTCATCCTCCTTCAGCCTTCTCTTCGCTAGGGTTTTTAAGGCTAGTATGGCGGCGTCCTTCTCTCTTGCCTTCTCAACGAGTTTAGGCCCAAAGTTCCCTTGATACCAACAGACCCAATTGAGCGGGAAAAGAACGCTGTCAAAATTAAAGCGGTCTAGTAGGGCTAAAGCTGCCTCTTCAGAATGGGCGGAGAAGCCGAGGTGTTTAACTAGCCCACGTTCTTTAGCCTCTATTAAAGCCTTAATCGCTCCTTCATCACTGAATATTTGATTAACCTCCTCAAGCGTTGTTACAGCGTGCAGTTGGTATAGGTCAAAATAGTCCGTTTGTAAACGCTTTAACGACTGATTTAATTCCTCTTCGGCCTCTTTCTTTGTGCGCTTTGCAGTTTTACACGCGAGGAAAACAGAGTTGCGGTAGGGTTTAAGAGCTGGTCCCAGCCGTTCCTCAGCGTTTCCATAGCTTGGTGCAACATCAAAGTAGTTTATACCCCTATCAATTGCCTGTGAAACTATGCGGTTAGCCGATTCTTGGCTTTCATTCATAACGATGATGCCGCCAAAACCGACAACTGAGAGATCTATATTGGTCTTACCATACCTTCGTTTCTCCAAATAATCACCGTCACTAAATACATTAACTCAATATGTTTATATAATTTCCTTAATACTTATATTTTTAAATAAATCTTATATCCTTAATTTACTGTTTGTCTTTAAATATTCTAGAAATTCTGTTAAAAGAGGGAGTTGCCCTGCGAAGAGGCTTTAGAGATAGGGATTACCTGCAAACGGTTGAGGACTTCTATTTCTGCGTTGTTGGAAATATCCACCCAAACGACCGCGTCATCTCATATTTGAAGTATATTCCTTCACCTTATGGGAAATGGTCCAGAGGGGAAAATAAGTTCCAACGAGTAATGCATTACTACACAATGCTGGATCTGATGGGTACAATTAAATTCTTGGAGAGGCATCCCGAGTATCTTTATAACTCGTCGGTTATGGACATAAGAATCTCAGCGGTCCCATCGGACAAGATAACGGTCCATTTAAAGCCGGAAGAAAGAATGATGGAGCTTGCGAAGATGGATGGGAAGGACCTGGACGTTTTACAAGGTAAGACCCTAGATTTAGCATCAACCATTTCAGATGAAAGTGGGGTTCCCCTAAAATATTTCGGGGTCACAGGATCGATTCTTTTGGGCATACATATGGACTTCTCGGATATAGACCTCATAATTTATGGAATGAAAAATGCTGAGCGTGTAAAGGAGACCCTAAACCAAATTTGCGAGAAAGCTGATTCTCAAATTTCAAGGTTTAACGAGGAAATGGCTAGACAATGGTGTCTTAACAAGACTAAGATGTATCCATTAACGTATGATGAAGCGAAGCATCTATTCGCTAGGAAATGGGGTAAAGGAATATTTCGGGGAACCGTATTCTCGTTGCATCCAGTTAAACTTGAGGATGAAATATCGGAAAAATATGGGGACAGAACTTTTAGGCCGGAAGGGATGATCAGGATTGAAGCCAGAGTTTCAGATGATTCCGAATCTGAAATTTTACCGTCAGCCTATAGAGTTGAAGATGTTAAGATTCTTTTGGGACCGAAAATCAGTGACATATACGAGGTTACGTCTTATGAGGGACTTTACAGCGGTATAGCCAGTAAAGGCGAGAAGATAATGGCGTATGGAAAACTGGAGAGGGTAATAGATAACAGAAGTGGCGGGGAATATCACCGGGTTCTTGTGGGCTCACAGGAGGCGAAGGGCAGAGACTACATAAAACCATTATGATTCATGAAGCGACTACTCCATCTTCATCATTTTATAATCATAAAGTCTGACGGCTTCGCGCCTAATACTAGCCTAAAATATTCTGAGCCGTCTCTTTCGATGACTTTCTCCACTTTTCCTTGGGCGATTACGCATTCGCCTCTTCGGGCTTGCTCGCAAAACCTCCCTCTAAACGAGGTTATCTCCCTCAGAGGCTGGGCGTCTATGCCTTCAAGGGCCTCAGCCTCGGAGACCGCGTATGTGCATGGGGTGAAAATTGAGTTTTCATCATCTTCAATTTTAGCTTTAATC
>JAGTRH010000261.1 GCA_018396795.1 Candidatus Bathyarchaeota archaeon | reverse complement strand
GCTAAGGAACCTACAAAATTGGAGAAGAAGATCGCTGGAGTAACCCCGCCAAATCCAAGGGATGAAAAGGTTATTAGGGAAATACAGAAAATGAGGGTTCTTACACCATATACAATTGCTTCACGCTTCAACATACGCTTAAGTGTCGCAAAGGATTTTCTCGAAGAACTCCATAGGCAAGGGGTAATCACCCACGTTTCAAACGGCAGACACATAAAAATATATAGACCAACATAACCCGCTTATTTTAGAAGGCGCCGCTTTAATTTTTCACTTACAAAATTAACTTACAAAATTAAAAAATAATAGCAAATTACGGATAACTAACAGAAAATCTTTCTAGCAACTAAGGCAATGGAGACAGCTAGCATTAATATTAATAGCGGAGTTAACGCACTGAATTCTGGAATAACCAAACCGCTAAAGGTGAATGATAGTTTATCGATGGGGGATGGATCGTTCGCGAAGCTGAAGTATGCCATTAACTGCACAGTTGGTTGTGGGACAATATACCAGCCTCTCTGCATTGGTGTGCTTACTTTGTCAGGCTCGGAAGTTACATAGGAGATAGTTTCGTTAGAAACGATTACCAGATTAACTATTGAGGAAACCCAGCCTTCATAGGATGCGTATGTTGATGGTTCAAGAGACTGTACATTAAGTAGATCTAGAAAATCTATTTTGTGTGGGCCAGGGCCAACGGGTATGCTTATCGAGTAGCCTACACCCATGGAGTACACCCAATCAAAGCCCCCGCTCTCCTTTGAGGCAATAACTATAATATAAGAACTTATTTCACCGCTCATCGGAATAAATGTCGACGTAAAACCACCT
Organism: Candidatus Bathyarchaeota archaeon; assembly: GCA_018396795.1. The sequence goes on along the minus strand of JAGTRH010000261.1, from coordinate 1,691 downwards.
ATGTCGGGTGCTAAACATCTTCCCATAAGCCAACTTAAGTATCCAGGCAAATCGCTTTTCTCAGGCCCGATATACGTTACATTAACATAGTTGTTTTCAACAACACCCGTTGAAACATATGAAAAACTTGTATCGAACGCTGTTTCTATCGATCCCTTTACGGCATTTGCGAGGGAGGTAGCCGTATTGGCATCCGTGTCATTATTGAAGAGAAACCAGAGCGCTGATCCAAACCTTGAGAACCCAACTCCCAGGTTAATCACGCTGGTTAACTCGGCTCTATTCATGTCTGCTTGTGAGGGGAAGTGTACAAGTGAAGCATTTCCGGAATACACCATACTATAGATACTAAGCATGGCACTTGTGCAATTAACAACTACACTAACACTCTCAACAATAGGTGTTGGAATCCCTCCGTCAACTGCATCGATAGTCATTATACTTTTGCCATTAGTGAGAGTAATTGCTGTAAGTAGAATTAGTAGAAATAATCTTGTTTTAAGCCGCAATTTACGCACCTGCAGAAATACATGTGTTGAATTTAATTTATAAATCTTTAGTAGTAGCTTTTGAAGAAATCTTCTTCTGCAGGGACTGAACCCCAATTATTATTAACTGATAAAATATGATCCAGGTTAAAGAATATAATGGCCCATAGTAATCATGGAAACGCTGAACCTCAAGTGATGTGACACCGTATTTAACCGCTAAAATAAAGATTTCAGCTATTCTCAGAACATTAATAAAGTAAGCGACTAATGCGCCTATCAAAAAATAGGCTGCTTTCCGCTTCCACGAGACTGCCTCGTCCTCCAGGAACAGTATTGTCACAGCCGAGTATATTATGAGACTGTCTATTCCGGAGCAAGGCCAAGCTATGCCAAAGGATGCTTCCCCCTCGCTACTCCGAACCCTTAAAACTGGTGTTTTATAGGTCTGCCCCTTTACCTCAACCTGGTAGCCCATTAAATCTAATATACGCGCTGCAAAAGCGGCTGTGGTTGGAACAAAAATCTGGAAAGGTGTAAACTCTCCATGCGGATAAAGGTTGTCTATTAGGAAGATTGAGCCTACGGTTCCAAGTAGGGCTATTGGAAGTAAAAAAACTCTGAGACCCCTAATTCCATATGCTACTACGTTTATAAGCGAAAAGAGCACTGTGAAAACAATGTATTCTATGGTAGTAGGCATCGTTTTTGCCCACCAATCATCTCCATAATGCTTAGGTGATAACTCCACAATTATTGAGTTCAGTCCAGAAAAATTTGCGGCTAAAGCATATATTATTGGAAGCAGAGAAGCAATACAAAATATTATAAAGCGTGTTGATTTCAGCTTAGTGATTTTTACATAAATTTTACCCCATTTTAGTATGAGCTTGAGAGAAGTTAGCCAAAGGAAAAAGATGTAATAGACTCTACCCTTCCACGTTCTCTCAAAGGATTCTGGATTCAATAAGTATGATATTAGAACGGATGCTGTAAGTGAAAGGATAAATAAGATTTTCACTAGATTGGATGTCCGGATTACGCCTGATAACCTATTTTTTAATGTCCGCATTAAATTTATCCTCTATTATCTGCGATAATTGATTTTATGAAACTTAAAATTTTAGCACATGTATAGTAAGCCAAAAATTTCTGCAATAATCAGCGAGACCCCCCGCGCTTTAAGCTCAAATTTCATTTCAA
>JAGTRH010000260.1 GCA_018396795.1 Candidatus Bathyarchaeota archaeon | reverse complement strand
ATTTTGCTGATTTTATGCCATTCTTGTGCTATTTTTGGCCATAGTTCGCTAGTTATCAACTGTTTTGTAACGTATTCTTTTAGTGGTTTTTCCCGTTTGATTGTCTTTTGGCGCCACTCAAAGCTTATGAGGCCTGCGCGTTTCAAATGTTGAATTGTGTGGCCTACTTGGTGATAGTCGAGTGGGTATTCCATGCTTCTTTCTAAGTCTTCTAGGAGGGAGTCAACTGTTATTTCGTCTTCTGGACGTAGACAGATGACGGCTATAACATTTTGAATGAGCTTTGCAGTTTTGGTGAGGTATATCCCCATCTTCTTGGGCGGAATTAGGATTTGTTCTAGGCGGTAGCCATACCTCTTGTAAAACCAGCTTTTGACGACCTCGACTAGGGCTATATAGGCGCCGAGGATTGCGGCTAATGCTATATAAAAGGTTGCTGGAGGCTTTACGAATATGAAAATTTCTCCTAATGGAGTGTAAGGAATTATCAGCGCAAATGTTATTATTGCTATGCTGCTGAGAAGCAAAAGTCGACTCGGCTTACTTTTCCAGAAAGGCGACCTCTTTGTTCTAATGGCAAAGATTACAAGGGTCTGCGAGGTTAGGGATTCGATGAACCAAGCGGTTTGGAACAGCGGCTCAGAAGCGTTAAAGATGAAAAGCATTATAAAGAATGTTAGGAAGTCAAATAGGGAGCTGACGGGTCCAAGGCACACCATGAACCGCCTAATAAAGTGTATGTCCCACCTTTTAGGCTTCTCAATATATTCCTGGTCAACTTCGTCTGTAGGTATTGTTGACTGGGAAAAGTCGTAAAGCATGTTGTTAAGCAGTATCTGTATGGGTAGCATCGGCAGAAAAGGCAGAAACAACGATGCTCCAGCCACGCTGAACATGTTTCCAAAGTTTGAGCTCACACCCATCATAACATATTTCATGGTGTTGCCGAAAGTTTTCCTACCCTCCAAAACCCCGTCGTGAAGCACCCGTAAATCGTTCTGCAAAAGAATTATGTCTGCGGACTCTTTTGCAACGTCAACAGCGTTTTCAACAGATATGCCAACGTCCGCCGTTTTCAGCGAAGGCGCATCGTTTATTCCATCACCTAAGAATCCAACAACGTGCCCATTGTTTTTTAAAGCGTTTATTATTCTGTCTTTTTGGGCTGGTGTAACTCTGCAGAAAACGTTGGCCTCTTCGGCGACTCTTGCAAGGGCGTCGTCATGCATTTGGGCTACTTCGCTTCCGGTGACAACCCCCTTTATGTCGAAGCCTAAGTACTCGCAAACCTTCCTTGTTACCAGTTCATTGTCGCCTGTGAGAATTTTCAACTCTATGCTGGCATTTTTCAGAAGCTGTAAGGCTTCTCTCGCTGTTTCTTTTGGCGGGTCAAGGAAAGCTATGAAGCCCAAAAACACCATTTCTTCTTCGTCGCCTGCCGTGTAAATAGGCCTGTCCTCTCTTAAACGCTTGTATGCTACAGCTAAAACCCTATAGCCCTCAGCGCTTAGCTCAACATATTTTTGCTCGATTTTTCTGCGCACTTCATCCGTTATGTCGGCTATAACCTCTCCAACTTCGTAGAAGGAGCAGATCTTAGCAACTTCTTCAGGAGCACCCTTAGTAATCATGAACCTCTGATTCTGGTATTCAACAACTATGGAGAGGCGTTTACGGATAAAATCAAAAGGGACTTCATCAACTTTTCTGTAATCTTTCACATCCACGTCTCTAAATCTTAGTATGGCCTCGTCTAATGGGCTTTTAAGTCCAGTCTGGTGGTAGCTGTTGAGGTATGAGTAAAGCAGAACCTTATCGCTTTCGTTGCCGTTAAGGTCCACATGGAGAACAAGCTTTATCCTGTTTTCCGTCAAAGTTCCAGTTTTGTCCGTGCATAGAACATCCATACTTCCAAAATTTTGTATGGATGCTAGGCGTTTAACGATGACGCCCTTCTTAGCCATCTGCACTGCTCCTTTAGAGAGGTTTACTGAAATTATCATTGGCAGAAGCTCCGGCGTTAAGCCTACAGCCAAAGCCACAGCGAAAAGAAGTGAATCAAGCACGCTTCGCATGTAAAGGGCATTAATGAAAAACACAAAAATGACCAGCAAAAAAGTTACTTGCATTATCATGTAACCAAAACTTCGAATACCCCTCTGGAACTCCGTTTCCGGCTCCCTTTCCACAAGCCTCTTCGCAATTTTTCCATACTCTGTATGGCTACCGGTTTTAACGACAACGGCGGTTGCTGTCCCGCTCACAACAGACGTGCCCATAAAAAGATAGTTGCTCCACTCCGTTATTGACGGGTCATAAGATTTCAGCGGCAAGCCAGTTTTCTCAACGGGAAAAGATTCACCAGTCAATGCAGACTGGTTCACGAACAAGTCTTTTGCATTTATGACACGAGCGTCTGCAGGCACAATGTCGCCTGCTGAAAGAAATATTATGTCTCCGGGAACTATCTCCGCAAGCCTAACCTCTTTTTTAACTCCGTCCCTCAAAACTGTGGCTGTTGTCGCCACCCTCTGCTTCAGCATTTCAGCCGCCCTTTCAGCCTTAGATTCTTGATAAAAGTCGAAGACCACGCTGAACGT
>JAGTRH010000259.1 GCA_018396795.1 Candidatus Bathyarchaeota archaeon | reverse complement strand
ATATATAGTCGTTTCCTAAGCCATGCGTCTTCCAGAATCTGAGTTCAACCATGCTTAATTCACCATAACCTAGACTTACTGAAAATTTTTGCATGCATCCTTATATAGTATAGGCTCCGGTGGGGGGAATGTTTATATTTATAGGGCGACACATAACTTTGTTATAGGAGTGGTGAAGATTGAAAACGGAAGTTGAAAAAGTGATAAGGGAGATCCAGCCAAGCTTAAGGGCTGATGGTGGCGACATAGAACTAATTGATGTGGCAGAGGATGGGACTGTCAAAGTTAAGCTTAAGGGCGCATGCGCCGGGTGCCCAATGTCTCAGATAACAATTCAATGGGGAGTAGAAAGGTACCTGAAGGCAAGAGTCCCACAAATAAAAAGGGTAGTCGTCGTGTAAATCAGCTTTTCAATGAGAAAACCCTAATATATCGGCACTCCCTCATTGGGATCTTGCACAACCTTTTTAAACTCTTCAAGTACCCTCTCCGTGATCGGACCTATTTTTCCCTCACCTATTCTCCGCTTATTAACCTCTCTTATAGGCATGATCTCTGCGCCTGTTCCTGTTAGAAAAGCCTCATCAGCGTTATAGAGTTCTGTGACTGTTAGGTTGCGTTCAACCGCCTCACAGCCCATTTTAGACGCTATCTTCTTCACGACGCTTGCTGTTATTCCAGGTAAAGCCCCGCTTGATCTGGGGGGCGTATAAAGTTTTCCGTTCTTCACTATGAATATATTTTCACCGGTTGCTTCACATATGTAGCCGTGAGCGTCAAGGATTATTGCTTCATCGGCTCCGGCGTTATTGGCCTCTATCTTCGCCAAAATACTATTCAGGTAATTTAGAGACTTAATTTCATGTGAGGTTGCATCAACAGGGTCTCTTCTGGTCCAAGAGACTATGACGCTTATGCCCTTTCTTCGTTTCTCCTCATCGTAAAGTCTAAGCAGCGGCATAGCTATGATTATTATTGAGGGCTTTGGGCATTTTCGCGGATCTAAGCCTAAGTCTCCCACGCCCCTTGTGACTACAAGCCGAATGTATGAGTCCCTTAAATTGTTCCTTCTAAGCGTTTCAAGAACAGCCTCGCCCATTTCTTCTTTTGTTAATGGTATATCCAGCATGATTGCGTTGGCTGAGTTGTAGAGCCTGTCTATATGCTCCCTAAGCTTAAATACTATGCCATTGTATGCGCGTATGCCTTCAAAGACGCCATCTCCGTAAAGGAAGCCATGGTCAAAAACTGAAATTTTCGCCTCGTCTCTTGGATAATATTTACCATCGATATAAATTAGGGGGCTCTTTTCGGATATTGACAATATATAGTACGCTCCATTAAACGTTCAATACAAAAAGTATTTTATTTATAACTCAAGTATATTTATTTATTCCTTGCTTTAATCAGTTTTAGCCATAGAAACGGGGTCTCCTCGATAACGCCGTTGGAAGCGTCACTGGTTTAAAGGGTTTACCCTTCGTCTCTTCTTTTATCTCGCTTATTAGCTCCTCCAGGCGCATTTTTCTTATCTTTCGTTCCCCCTTTAGGCGTCTATCCCTAACTGATAAGATCCCGGTTGAATCCTCCTCTTTCCCAACTACAACTATGTAAGGGATCCATTCCATCTCTGCCTCCCTAACCTTCCTTTGCATTGTTAAGGTTCTATCATCCCAGTCAACCCTTACGTCATGCCTCATAATTTCTAGGGTGATTTCCTCAGCTTTTCTATAGAAGTTTTCGCTGACTGGGATAACCCTTACCTGCGTCGGCGAAAGCCAAGGTGGCAACATAGGGGTCTCACCCATTTTATGTATTCTGTATGCTTTTTCAAGTAATGCATATATGACCCTCTCAATAGCCCCGCTCGGCGAGCAATGTAAAATAAGTGGGGTTTTCTTCTCGCCTCCCTCATCGATGTATGTGATTCCGTATCTTTCAGCGTTCTCAATGTCTATCTGATCTGTTGATAGAGCTGAAGCCTTATCTAAGTTATCTACAAAATTAAACTCCCATTTCAAAACGAAATAGAAAAATCTTTCATCCCACATCTCAACTAAAGATGGCTTGCCAAAGAAATTGACGATTGAGGTTATAAAGTCCTTGTTCGCTGAATAAAAGTCCCTCGTAAACCTTATTGCTAGCTCGTAATCTCCGCGGGTTAACCCTAAACCCTCAAGTGTTTCTATGCTGAGCTTAAATCTTTTAATGAACTCTTCTTTCGCTTGCTCCATATCCGCACATAATGCATGGCAGTCCGGCATGGTGAAAGCCCTGAGCCTCCTGAGCCCAGCTAATTCCCCGCTTTTTTCCCTTCTGAAGCTGTAATGCGTCAATTCATATATTTTGAGTGGCATCTGCCTATAGGATATCTGTGCATCATGAAGCATTAAAAATTGCCCGAAACACGCGCTGAAACGTAAGAATAAGTCTTTATCCTCGGATTTAACAATATATTGGCGTGCTGGAAACCTGTGAAGATAGTTCGCCAAAGCTGGATGTTCAAGATCATACATTATTGGAGTTTCAACTTTTAAGGCGCCGTACTTGATAACCTTCTCAGTAACAAACTCCTCAATAAGTGAGTTAATGAGGTTTCCTTTCGGGTACCAGCTAA
>JAGTRH010000026.1:11034-11408 GCA_018396795.1 Candidatus Bathyarchaeota archaeon | reverse complement strand
ATGACGTAGGCGCGTCTCTAGATCCCGAGTTATGTATTTGAAATTCCTTCGATTTAACGTTTTTCACCAATGCCTCAACAATGCTCGACAACTCCTTTGCGTCAGCAGTATCCTCTGCAGGCGTTAAAGTATAGGCCAGCTGCACTCTATCCCATGCCTCGTAATCCTTCATATCATATGAGAATTCCACGATTTGATGGGACGCCCCATAAGGTTCATCAATCGTTCTTATAACGTTTGGTTTCCCTAACGTCAACGTAACGCCCAACGTATACCCATCTACTGCTTTGAAAATAATTGTATCGTCAAGCCGGTATTTTTTCGTAATTTTCTCCGAGTTAATGGAGGAAAAGTAGAAAACGTCCCCTAGATCT
>JAGTRH010000026.1:0-11024 GCA_018396795.1 Candidatus Bathyarchaeota archaeon | reverse complement strand
GTTTCAACCCATACACCTCCATCGATGGGCTGAACTGGCGAGTTTCTTTGAACTGTAAAGTAATGGACGATAGAAATTTTTGCGGCGACGCTCTTTGTAAAAATAATTTCCTTTTCTATAAGCACTCCATAGGGTGTAAGGTATGTTAACATACTGTGCATGATATGCGATGCCTCTCCTTTACTGTAAATCCACTTAATAGCAGCAACCTCAGATTTTAACGTTATAGTGGATATATCATTTAGCCATCTCATATCTATTGGCACCTCATTTACGTAAGTGTTCATTTTAAACAAGCCAGCGCCAGTTAACTCTCTAATGCTTTGAAACGATTCATTAAACGCCCTCGCCGTCTTATATGAGGTGATAGATATAAGCACAGTGCCTGAATCTTTTAGCGGGTCTCGTCGGGCATAAATAAATCTGCCGTATGGTGAGGAAAGCATTATAAAGGGTGTGTGCTCCCCTGCGACAACTAAGTCGGATGATGTTAAATTATCAAACCATAGGTAGGTTGGAGTGTGTGGGTATTCTGGCTTAAGTGAATCGAGCATGCCTCTCAGTCTTACAGCGTCAACGAACTTATAACCTCTCCTCATGAACTCCCGCATGGAAGCTTGCCATACTTCAAAGACATCATATTTTATTAAAAGGGAAACTTCAACTGGATAGCTGACAACCATGATAGGGTTGAAACCAGCGTTAAAATCTATTAAATCGAGGATTAGCCTAAACTTTTCAAGCGCATAAGATGGGCTGCAACGCCGCGTTCCTAACCCATCTGCCCAAAGAAGATCGTGAGGATGTATCGACCCCAAATTTCTTGAGTTTATAACCAAGAAAGCATAGCTCGGGTTTCTCGTAATCCAGTGGGCCTCCCATATATCTAACTCATCTTTCTTCGTTAAGCCTGGGGCGTTTGCCGTTCGTTTCGAAGGTTTATAGGGTTGAAAGGGGGATCCTTCCCAATTCGCTCCAAATATTCTATCCCCGGTACGGTAACCTCTGTAACTATAATCTTCACCCTCCTCCCATAGATTAAAAAATGAAAGTTTGACACCATAATCAACCAGCTGTAAATAGGTCTTGAGGCTTGCGGACATACCTGCAACGAAGAATGGATATCTCCCTATACCACGTCTAAATGTCTCCATAGCATAGCCGAAAACGCTTGGATCGTGTGCATCCTCGGGAGCCATATACAAGCCGAAATTTCCATTATCTATTGGAACGCCATATTTCTCTAAAGTTTTTGTAAGCCACTCAAACTCACTCTGATTGCTAAGCGTATTTCTCCATGTCGTAACGAGAATCGTGTCCATGGCGAAACCGCTATCCTTTAAGCTTAATAACGCCTTTTCAAAGATTGCGTGTGTCATGGCGAAATTCATCGATGGGTAATAGGTGTCATAATGGAGTATGGAAGCAACTAAAATGCTTCCTCTTGATTTTCCAGAATCTGCAACCTCTGAACTTAAGCTTAAAGCTTCGTAAAAGATTGAAACTACAAGAATGCATGAAAGAATCCAAATAGTCCAATTTTTATTCAGAGCTCAGAACCTCCTTAAAGACGCTATGCACTTTCCTAGCGTAGCTTTCCCAAGTTAGGTTTTCACGAACAAACCTCTGACCTCTTCTAACCATGTCCTCTATGAGCTCATCGTTTTTTAAAACTTGAGTCACAGCTTCCACCAAATTTTCAACGCTTGGGTTAATTATAAACCCAATCTTCTCCTTTCCCATAATCAATGCAGCTCCACAACTCGTCGCTACTATTGAGGGTTTACCAGCCGCCAAGGCCTCAAAGGGAACAAGCCCCCATGTTTGATCCTCAGCGGGGAAGAGGTTGACATCACATGCCCTGTATAAGCATCGAAGCTCATCTTCCGAAACAATTCCCATGAAAATTACATCCCCCTCAAGATGGAGCCTTTCAACCTCATTTAACAGTATAGGTTTCCATGGACCCTCACCCACGATCACAAGCTTAACGCTATTAAATTTCTGCTTCAAAATTTTCATCGCCCTAATGCTTAGAATATGGTTTTTCCTTGGAATTAGTGATCCAACGTGTAAGAGTAAGATGCTGTTGCTTAATCCTAGGCGATCCTTAGCGTCGGGAACATTTTCGCTAAAGAACTCATAATCCACGCCTGTATGTATAACCACCGACTCTCTACCATACCTCTCCCTAATGAGGCGGCTGTTAACTTCGGAGCATGTGATTATTTTGTTTACGCCAATGTTGACTATCATCTTGTCAATTGCCTTAGCGGATTCAAATGCAAGGCGGAAAAAACGGTTCCTTTCATAAAAATCTCTAGTTTGACCATATGGCCCTAGTACCTCACTACATAACCAAACGACAGGCTTGTTTCCGTTGGCAAGACACGTGGACCAATAAGATGGAAAGTTGCAGGCTCCCAACACATCGAATTCGGGTGAAAACTTTCTCACAAGGCTTGTCAAAGCATAAAACTCCTTTGATATCGACTTCAAAACGTCATATACGCCATTGGCGTTATAAGGCTCAACGTTTTTCTCAGGTAGCAAATATTCAAGCTTTGCAAACCTGTCTGGAAGCTTGCCTAAGTCAAGCGAAAGCGTGGCTATGCTCACATCGCATCCCATAAGGTTAAGATGATATGCAAGGTTGAGGGCGGCCTTTTCAGCACCTCCAGCAAAAACATGAGGCGTAATTAACAGAACTCTCATCTCGATTCACATCTAAAGATTAAAAGTTTTAACAAAGCCCTCTGACTCACCTTTTTAAAGCGCAAAAACGCAACTCCCAAAGATGAAATCAACGCTATGGGAAGAGCCAATAATAGTCCCTGTGTGAGAAAGTCCAGGCCAACATATTTTAAAGTATATTGATCTTCCGGCTCATTTATGATGAATAAAGATGCATAGTTGAAGGCGTTTACAATGGTTGGGTTCGATCTATTTCCATAGAGCTTCCAATAACCGCAGCCTCCTTCAAGAAAAACAAGACAGCCCACCGATCTGCTCATTCTATAAATGGCATATTCAGAGCTTGAAAGCATAGTATAGTTGAGTCTTCTTAAGTCTTCAACAATTGCATCATCCTCCTTCACGTTTGTCCTTAACACTGCCATGTCAAGCTTCACGTCGCCCATTTTACCTTCAACCTTCAAGTAATGGTAACCTTTTTTCAGCTCGAAAGGCCCAATATTGACCTCGGCAAATTCCTCATTTTGCTGTTTTACTGTAACGCTTTCCTCGTTGTCGTCAACATAAACTTTTAGGGATGCGCCTTCACGGCATTGAAGCTTTAGGGTTAACGTGTAAGCCTCATCCTTAAACACGTAGAAGCGGGTCTGGGCACCAGATTTTGATAGGTCGATCAGTCTTCCATTGCTGGCTTTAGGGTTGACTGCTAAGGCGTTCGTGCTGAAATTCCATGTGTAAGTGTCAAATATGTAAATCTTCTGTGAATTTGAGGCTTGGATTTTCCTTACGGCTTCCTCCTTAGCCTCATCAACTATCCCTTTAGGGATTATAGCGATCTTTGAAATGGCAGCCGGTCCGCCCAAGCTTGAAATCTCTATTAAGCTTCGACTGCTAAGGCTTAAGTTTCCAAGCTCAACCCATACATATGAACCCTCAAAGTATCGGGTAGGCTGGAAAGTATAGTTATAAAAATTGTTGATATTGAACCTTACGCCTTGAGAGCCAGGCAGCCCGTTGTAAACTTGGATAAGGACAAGGTATTCACCTGAGTTCTCCACATTTAATGGAACTTTGATGGTGTTTGCGCCTTCCGTGTAAATGTATCCGTCCGGGGCAACGTTCAAGTCGCCGTTAAATCGATGCCAAACCAGATCCCCTTTAACCCACTTATCCGTTGGATTTGTGGAGAGAGACGCATAAAGCCACGGCCTTATGATAAAGTGTCCATTCAAATATGACAAAATAACATTCCAGTAAGGATCGCCCTGGAAAAGCATATAACTAGCGTTACTGAAAAACAGATAAGCTAAGCCAAGGTTATCATCCAGAAAAACCGCTGGATTTCCTTGGAAGTTGAAATTTACATGATTAAGGGAGATAAGCATCCTTCTATCTCCCACAATGAGGGAAAAACCTCTAGATTCATATATGTGGGGTAATTGAGAGGGGTTTCTATAGATAATGAGGGATCCAAGCCTTTTTTCGAAGATTAGGTCTTGCTGGTTTCCAAAAGCCACCAATGTATTAAATAAAGAGAAGCCTTTTAAATCGTCACGAAAGCTAGGCATATCAGCGTCAAGCCTAACTATGACGTACTTAACGCCCAAGACTCCTAACAGTTTACCCCACTTAACTGTTCTATTTGAATAAAGCGCGGTGTAAACCCATCGAGTTAAACTCGCTGACTGTGTTATGTCAAACTCGCTTTTTAACTCAACTGTGGGTTTATTTTGAAGCGCCACAAGAGGGTCCAGAAACCATCTTAGCGCCCAGTTATATGTGGTGGCCCAAACAGCTGGGGGGAAAAAGGCCACTCTAAAGTCTCCCTTTTCATGCGATAGCCACTCTTCGAGATCCAAGTAATCGTCTGGAATTTTAACTGTACCTATGTGGCCGCCCATGTTGCCCGTTAGAAACTGCCATGAAGAGGCGAATACCACCAACGAGACCAGCAGAAGTGTTAAGGCATTCCGCTTAGTGAAAGAGCCATTTTTTGATACACAAAGCCTAATGCTTTCAGCTGTTAAACCAAGAAAGTAGGCCGCTGATAGAACTAGAAATAGGGTAAACTTATTCGCCTCTCTAAACATTGAAAAACCTGGAACTGTATTGAAAAGCCACTGATAAACTAGCTTAAGAGGTTCAACTGCTACTAGTAAGATCAGCAAAACTGTTAAAAACGATAATGTGATGAAGAAGAGGCAAATTTGCCTCTGAGCCTTTATCAAATCTGAAACTGGTACAATTTTTTTCTTCCAGAAGTATAAAAATGCTAAGGAGATGAATGCAAATAAAGCTATCGAAGGAAGTATGTACATCACAACGTCGGACGCGGAAAACACTAAAACCGCCTCCTCAGCTCTAACAGAGTAGACGGGGAGATTAACCATTGATAATTGGTAAAGGAAGGGAAAAACAACCGTAAGCGCTATGCCAAAAATTAAGCTTAGCTGAGCGGCCATTAATTTGGCTTTTACAGCTTTCTCTCCATTTTTTGTGAAGGCAATGTTGAAGATAGCATGCAATAATATGAACGTGGCGAACATATAAGTCACATGAGGGTTTATAGTGAACAGCAATCCTAGAAGTAGACCGCAGCCTATCAGACTTTTTCTTCCACAATCTCTCACCGTCTTAAGGTAAAAGAACGTGGCGAAGGGCAAAACCATGTAAGCGAAAAGAATGGTGTTATGGCCGTGAATCCATCTTGTGAACGTGAATGGATTAAACATTGAATAGAGCCCAGATGCAAATCCGGCTGTTCTGCTGCCTAGAAGGAAGGAGAAAGTCAAGTAGAAGCCCAAGCCCGTTAGCGTCGAGAGAATTACTAGAAGCAATTTGTGGGCGAAAGGAACAGAGCCTAGGAGCAAAGACAATCCTAATAGTGGAAGATTATAAACAGCATTTCCTGTTAACATGTTAGGAGAGCCCAAATTAGACTTGTAATCCCATGGAAAGTCGTAAGGACGAAACAGCTGATTGAAATTACATATAGGTGCGAGGTCATGGAAGGCTACAGGGTCATCTGTAACGAAAATATCTCTTAAACTGAACACCGAAAGAATGAAGAAAATTAAAAGAGCCAAAAATTCTGCTCTTTTACAAAATGCTACTATTGGACAGCTTGACATTTTAAGATCTCAACATTTCATGAATGCAAACAATATTCAGCTTAAGCCCCATAACTGCGATGAGAAACCAAGGGTTAAACTGAGGCCTTTTATAGCTACCAAGAATAAGCATCCCAAGAAAACACTCAAAACCTTGCCCGGATTTCTTATCACACGAATGAGTGTAGATATTGTTAATCTTAAGGTTAGGGCGTATGGAGCCTTTAAATGGCTTCTTCTAAACTCGGCTATAGATCGCCCATAAGAAACGTACTTGCTTATAACGCTCCGAAGGGAGCCGACTTCAAAGTGGATGATGTGCCTTTTACACCAAGCTTCCTTGACTCCCAGCTTCCTAAGTCTTTGATAAAACTCCACATCCTCCCAAAACCGCATATTTTCTTTGAACGTCGAGCATTTTAGTACGTCCCTTTTATAAAACCTTGGGATTCCACCATTTAATCCCCAAGCCTCCACCATCCGATTCTTCCAAAGCGCTGAGCAGCTGCCCCAGAAGTCAAGCCCTACATAGACTTCAGGTATTTTCACAGCTTCAACACCTTTTTTAAGGCATGTTGAAAAGCAGTCTTCGATAAGGCCTGATTCAAGCTGCTGGTCCGAATCAAGGAAGAGAATAAAATCGCCTTTCGCATAAGCCATTCCCACATTCCTTGCATCTGACTGTGTTCCCCTATGGGTTATAAGTTTGGCGCCATATTCCTTAGCTATATGCTTAGTTTCGTCTACGCTGCAATTATCCACAACTAACACTTCTAAAAGAGAATTTCTCTGGTTCGCAATTGATTTTAGGCAAAGAGGCAAGGTTTTCGCAGAATTAAATGTTGGAATAATTATTGATATAATAGCTTGTTTATCGTGGTTAGCAAAAGTCAACTCTTAAAAGCCTCAAAATAGACCTTTTCATATTCTTCAGCCACTGCGCTCCAGCTCTCCCTCTGTGCAAAGCTTAGGTTTTGCCTGCCCATTTCAGCCGCCATTTTATCATTGCTAAGGAACATTAAGATAGCATTTTTTAACGATTCAACATCGTCTGGAGGCACAAGGACAGCTGAGGCTCCTTCAGCAACCAATTCCCTTATTTCAGGCAGATTTGAGGCAATTATCGGCTTACCGTATCCACAGGCAAGATGAAAGACACCGCTCGTACCTGTAGCCGTAAGATAAGGTAAAATTACCACATCAGCAATACTGAAAACCTTTGCTAAATCCTCATCACGCACATATCCTATGAAATCCACTTTGGGAGGGGCTGACTTAATGAAATTTTCAAGGTAACCGGGAAAATTCGGGTGACTTGAACCAGCAACAACAAGTCTGATGTCTTTTCTCTCACTAATCAGCTTTTCAAAGGCTCTCAAAAGAACGGGCAGGCCTTTGTAGGGACCAACGTGACCGAAAAACAATAGCACTTTGTCCATATTTTTGTCCATATAATTTACTAATGGACAATCATTAACTGACGTGCCATGAGGGATGTAACGGATTTTAAACTGACCGTAACGTTCGTTTAAATATTTTAGATAAAATCTAACGGTCACCACAACTATGGATGCAGAGAGTATGAGCTTAGTAGCAATGAAGATTCCTAATCTGTTAATTAATGTGGGGTTAACTTGCGCCTTCTCGAGATCCACTAATTCTCCAAGATTGTGCACAGAAGCCACGACTTTCAAACCCATTAACCGACATAAGAAAATCTGGGACAGACCAATGAAGTTGGAGATTCGGCTCTTTCCAAAACTTTGAAAGTGAACGTTGAAATGCACCACGTCTGGCTTGAGCTTTAGGATGCTTGCCAAAATGCCAAGAATTGAAAATGGACGATCTGCTTTCCAGACCCTCAGAACTTCAACTTTATATTTCTCAGTCACTTTGTTTTTAAAACCGTCAGCGACATCAGCCAAAATGTAAATCTTATCGATCTTCTGCCTATTCGCCAACTCATCCACCAGGCTTTTAGAATACTCACTCAACCTAGCACGGTTGGGTGGATAAGAGGAGATTAAGCAGATCCTCAACCCTCTAAACCATCCAAGC
Organism: Candidatus Bathyarchaeota archaeon; assembly: GCA_018396795.1. Next base: position 3,162 of record JAGTRH010000026.1, on the reverse strand, counting down.
TAACGGTGAGTACCAAGAGTCACCAATTGAATATTTTGTTACATACAAGCTTGTTCATTCATAACGGCCGACGATTTGATAGAGCCGCTTTTCTCTGTTTTAACCCATGTATAAGGTCTACGCAAAAGAATGAGTAGCGCTGCATAGAGTGCAACTAATGTTTGTAGGCTCCAGTAGAGATATGTGAACGGTAACCACAGAAGATTAGTGAATCGTCTAGGTTTTGAGACGTATGCTAAAGCTAAGCCGCATATTGCAAGTGTAATGCTTGTGCCGATGGCTGATAATTGCATTAGAAGCGTCAATGAAGCATCCAAGTTGAAGGCTGTAACAGATGTATAGAAAGCCAGCAAATAGCTTGTTAAGGAAGCGATAAGTATGAAGGGCCCAAGTAAGGTTAACTCGGCGTCGAGGCTTTTCTTGTTAAGCTTAGCTGCAAGTTTACCGTATTTGAAAGCTACTTGCATAGTCCCTCTATACCATCTAGTTCTCTGCTTGAAAAGTTGCCTCGCTCGAGAAGGAGTTTCCTGCCAAGAGCGCACGTCAGAAGCATACCTAATCACGTAGCCTTTCTCGGTTAGCCTTGCAGATAACTCCATATCCTCAGACAATGTTCGTTCATCAAAGCCGTTCAATTTCGCCAAAACATCCCGCCTAATAAACTGACAACTTCCCCTCAAATGTACGAACAAGCCTAAGATGTCTTTGCCCCTCAAATATGCTTCACACCAGACAGCTTCCTCATAAGAGACAAACTTCGTCAACATATTTTCGTCAGCGTTTATGCTGCAAAGTCTGCCCTGAACAGCAGCTACAAAAGGATCCCTAAAGTATGCAATTACTCTTTTCAGCACGTCATGTTCAGGAACACTATCCGCATCAAAAACAGCCACTATCTCGCCTTTCGCATACTTAAGAGCATGGTTTAAAGCAGATGGCTTCCCGTTAGATTTTGACTTATGCAAAAGCCTAACTTGATTTGGATATCGCCTAACATATTCCTCACATTTTTCAACAGTTTTGTCGGTTGAGCCATCCTCAACTATAATAATTTCCTTCTTTTCAGTAGGATAATCCAGCCTCAACAAGGCTTTTAAAACCCTTTCAACAACATTTTCTTCATTCTTTACGGGAACAATAACTGAAATTAAAGGCAAACTTTCCATGTCAAGCGAAGCCTCCTTTTTCCTTCTTCTATCTGAACGCCTCAGATGCACAACACCCATTGCTAAAATGGGTATCTGATAAAAAGTCCAAAAATAGACCGCTAAGAGTAAAATTAAGACCGGAATATAAAAAGGATTCACTTAACATCCTGCCTTTTCATTTCAAGCATTTACTGCATCACGTATAAAATGAGTTTGCAGACCGATAGCCAAGCTCATCAAAAAATCTTCTCGTAGTATACCGTTCATCTTTCAACATTTTATTTTCTCAAGAGATACTTCCATAAAAGCTTAAGAAAAATTGCGATTCAAAGGCTTCGCATGTATGTTTTTACAGATGTCTAGCGTCACTTTTGCCTTCCCAAATAGACATGTTCATTATGGTCAGGTATCTTGCAAACCCAACTTCCTCAGCCCATTTATGCGCTGCCTTATTACCCCAACTCTGGGCTAGTCGGCTTATTTCCTCAGCCTTCTCCCAGCCCTTAACCACCATCCAGTACCCAACCTTACCTAAAATTTCTTTCAAAAACTTAGACGATCCTTTAACGGCTTCTAAAAGCTTCTTTATTATGGGTGCAACTGCCCTAGCAAGAATAGGGCTACGAACCCCCACTGTCAATTTTATAACAAGCTTTACGAACATACGCTCAGCCGCATTCAAACACCCATAGAGAACTCCCTTGCGTTGCGCCAACTTCGTCAACCTTAACAATGGAGCCCTTTTCAAGGGGATCCCGCAAACTTCAAAGAAACCATCCTCAGCCCTTCTCAGAAAACCGAAAACCATAGCGTTCACTTCATCACCCCAATCCATTAAAAATAAATTTTTGAACCTCAAAGAATATATAACATTTATGAATTTCATAGCTTAAACCAACCCTCGCAATAACCGCAAACTTTGCAATAAACAGCGCCAAATATTTACCATCTTGAAATCCGAATTTTACAATGTAAATGTAAATTTTTCAAGGATTGCATACAAAATTATCGTTTCCAAGCTAAAGGTTTCTTTACCTCCTTTCTTCAATCTTCATTCGAAACCGCAAAAAACCTAGAAATAGAAATATACACGAAAATCTAATTTATGACAACCTAAACATTGCAGCTGCAATCCGCACTAAGCTTATTTTTAAGCATCCCACATACGTAGCGGATGCTTCAAATACCTGGAACAATATATTGCAACAACCTAAATCCAAAATGATGCCTGAAATCAAAGGACTAAATAATCTATAAGCCGCCATTTTAAAGTTCATCTCACCCTATTATTCTAAGTAAATCAAAGCCAAAACTTAAAAATAGCTTAATTTTTGTTACGAAAATAATTATGAAAATTTTAAACCAACAATCTTTATTGTTAATCCATAATGTTTTTACATCCATTAAAATATTTTAAAGCATGACCACGCGCGTGAGAATTAAATGTTGATAGAAGATTGGCTGCATAAGAAGGCTGAAGAGTATGCCCACAACGAAATTCTAGCATTGCTGCTAATAATTTTAGGCGTTAACCTTCTAACCACAGGCCTACTAGCAACAATTTATTCCTTAGGCGAAGAATGGGGACAACTTTTCCTAACCTTTAAACAACTACAATCGGCAACGGCAACCCTTGGATTAATACTGACAGCAGCGGGCTTTTCAGTTTCATCCGCAGGCTTCATACTTGTAATACATTATGACAGAAAGAAATCATGGTATAGAAGGCAAATTGAAGACTCCTCAATAATGAAAAAATTGAAAGCAGAAGTAAAAACTGTGGATCAAATATTAGAAGAATACGTTGGAAAGAAAAAGGCCTAACCACAAATCAAAGAACATCAGTAAAAAATAATGGTCTTCTCACAACCTCTTTTTCAGCTATAGGTAAAGCTTGCTTCACCTCTTTAAAAGCTCTAACAACATCTAAACCCCTCCTGGTTACAGCGTAAACCCTTTTACCCTCCTCCACGAATCTCTCCTCAACCAGACCTTGCTTGACTAGATAGTTAAT
>JAGTRH010000258.1 GCA_018396795.1 Candidatus Bathyarchaeota archaeon | reverse complement strand
CGGGAACCCTATCACCTTCCTTCAAAACGATTATATCGCCGGGGACAACCTCCCTAACTGGGATAACAATCTCCTTAGAATCTCTAACTACTGTGACCATTGGGCTAAGCATTCTTTTGAGCGCTTCTAAAGCCCTCTCAGCGCGATACTCCTGAATGAAGCCAAGGGTTGAGGAGACCAAAACTATCGCGAAAATAACTATGGCATCAACCTCCTCACCCATCAGGAGGGAAATAACCGTCGCGCCTATTAGAATCCATATTAAAATGCTCTTAAATTGGCCAAGGAAAATCTTTAAAGGTGAAATCCTTCTAACAGCCATCAGCTCATTAGGCCCAAATTTAATCAGTCTAGCCTTAGCCTCAGCGCTACTTAACCCATTCACGCCAGAGTTTAACATACTTAGGGCATCATTAACGCTGAGCGAATGCCAATCCACCTCAGCCCATGCTCTAGTCTCCATGATACACACCAGCCCAAAAATGCCAACGAAATAAGTTCTTTCATGAAAATTTAATCAGATATTTAAGTCTTTCCCGAATTTTATAGCAAGGATTCTGGTGAATATTTCCATAAATAAAGCCCATCCATATGATGTTGGTTTAAAGAAAGCGGGAATATCCTAGAGGAGACCCTACTTTTCCGTAATTAACCATTCTTCAGTCTTTTCCTGCAAATTAAAAAACTCTTTAAACGCATAATATCATATTGATCTCTTTCATAGATTTAACGCGTGGTTTGTAGCAACAATGCTGCATTTAAAAGGAAGCGATTTATATATAACTTCGTTATAATAAGTCTGAGGGGAAATAATGAGCAGCAAGGAATGTGAAAAATGCGAAAACATTTGGAAAAATCTGGGGACAACCAAAAGTTTGTATGTAGGAAATGTGACGAAACACATCTTGTCCAAATCTTTAGATAAATGCTAAAGTGAGGGGATAAGTTGGGTTCGGTCTTATTTATTTGCGTCGAAAATAGTTTTAGGAGTCAGATTGCTGAGGCATATTTTAATAGGTTTGCGCCTGAGGGCTGGAGGGCTGTTAGCGCTGGCTTAACGCCGGCCGAGAGGGTTCATCCGAACGCTGTTAGGCTTATGCTTGAGGAGGGTTTAGATATAAGCCATAAGAAGCCGCAATTATTGACGAGGGAGATGCAGGAAGCGGCGGATATAGCTGTGATAGTCTGCAGCGGGGCACTATGCCCAATAGTATATACTGAGCATGTTGAGGAGTGGGATATGCCGGATCCAGCAAAGATGCCGCTTGAGGAAGCTAGGAAGATAAGAGATGCGATAAAAGAGAAGGTGTTAGACCTAATAGTGAGAATAAGATTGGAGCGGACCTAAAGACTCTGGCGCGCTTTCATCGATTTTAGGGCGAATATTTAAGGTGTTGATTATAACTACGTTATACTTATATTCCATGGCTCCAATAAATCATTGGGTGCTATAAGCAATGAAAAGAGAAGAAGCTAAGACTAAGACAAGAATTATTGCTGAAGGCGCAGTCGCAGTAGCCCTATCAGTTATTCTTAAGGATGTTCTCCCACCCATATTTAGGTTGCCGCAGGGCGGCTCCGTGAGCGCAGCCGGAATGGTTCCATTATTCTGGTTCTCCCTCAGATATGGCTTACGCGCTGGGCTTGAGATCGGCTTAGTGTATGGGCTTGTCCATATGGCTCTGGGCGGATACATAATTAACCCGCTTCAAGCAGTACTTGACTACCCCCTAGCTTACGCGATGCTTGGGCTATCGGGATTATTCAAGAAATATCCAATAGCCGGCGTTGGCGCCGGCATCCTAGGCAGGTTTATCTGCCACTTCATATCTGGCATAGCGTTCTTCGCAATATACGCTCCAGAAGGAATGAACCCCACGTTATACTCGGCGATCTATAATGGAAGCTATTTAGCCATAGAATTCATCATAAGCTCGTTATTAATCTACGTACTGGTGAAGAAGAAACTGCCTTTCTCACCTATACCCACAACGTTTCATTTAACCTAGGCTTGTATGGCAGAGCGCTCAAAATTTATTTGCCCCATATTTAACTGGGTTTTTATCGAAGACCTCTTTACATTGTTTGCTGCAGAAATAATATGTTTTGCCCATATACTCTGATTTGAATTTGGCAGTTTTCTCATCAACGTTCATTCCGCAAACCGGGTCCCTAACCATTCGGCTCCACCTCCTTTATAGTTTTATACTCATAACCTTTGAAGTTTTATTGTTGCCGAATTAACCGTAACGAAGAGTGAGCTGAAAGCCATTGCCCCAGCGGCTATCAGCGGGGTTAATAGTCCGGCTGCAGCCAACGGAATCGAGAGCGCATTATAGAAGAAAGCCCAGAAAAGATTCTGCTTAATCTTCTTCATAGTTATCTTGCTGAGCCTTATAGCTTTTACAACATCTCTCAAGTCATCTTTTATAAGGATTATTCCGCCAGCCTCCTTAGCAATATCCGTTCCACTTCCTATTGCTATGCCAATATCAGCCTGGGCGAGCGCTGGCGCATCATTAACTCCATCACCAACCATGGCAACCACTTTACCCTCACCCTGCAGCCTCTTGATGATGCTAACCTTCTCCCATGGCAGAACATTTGCAATAACACTGTCAATACCCAGTTGCCCAG
>JAGTRH010000257.1 GCA_018396795.1 Candidatus Bathyarchaeota archaeon | reverse complement strand
GAGTCCCAGATAGAACTTCTAAATCATGAATTAAATAGATTAAATCAGTCGCGTCAAGAATTATATATAAACTATACGATTCTAACTAATGCTGGATTAGTTTTTAATGGGTTAAAGATAAACAACCTTGAAGTTAAAAGTGACTATGATCGTAGCAGTATTCTTGGGGATATAACAAATATAAGCGGTGAATTAATGGGCAAAGTTTACGTGATTTTGTTCACTTTTAACGCTAATGGTTCCTTATATAACTATCAAGTTAGGACTATTGAAAACCTTGCATTTAACGAAACGAAGAGCTTCGAGTTTTCTCACGTGTTAGAGAAGAATCAAACTTTTAGAGTGTTTGCGGTCGGTAGCTACGGCTTCTCAGATATTGAGAACGATAAAATCATGGAATTACTATCCAAAGTTGAGGAGTTAAACGTTACAATTGAACAGCTAAACGCTGAAATAAGGGATCTGGAGAAATTACTTAATTATAGGGTTTACATTTTAGCTGATCAAGCCTACTATTACTCAGTAAGGGCTGATCTTCAGAGGGCTAATAAGTCCATCCTAATAGCTATGTATTCAATGATTTATGATAAACATTATACCCCACCTGATTGGGCAAACGACTTGATTGAAGAGCTCATATATGCTAAAAGAAGAGGCGTTAACGTAAAGGTAATAATTGAATATAGGACTTATTCTGGTTTCCTAGATGATAACTTGTGGACGCGTGACTATCTCTTCTCTAACAACGTTTCCGTTAAATTAGATGATGAACCAGACACTGATCATCTAAAACTGGTCATAATCGACGACAAAATAATCTATATAGGGTCACACGACTGGAATGATCCATCGCTCTTTTCTAACCATGAGATATCAGTTAAAATTTTAAGCGAAAAACTAGCCCAGGAGCTTAGAGAATATGTGGAAGCCACATTTAAATGACAACTTGTTCATTTATATTCATTTATTATAAAAAGATAGAGCAAACATTTAATGTGTTTGACTACTTTTGCTACTTGGTGGTTAAAGTGACCAAAACAAAAACCCTCAAGTAAGTAAGGAGACTTATGATAGGCTTTCAGAGGTTGCTGGCGAACTTCAAATGAAGTTAAAACGTCCCATCTCGTTTGATGAGACAATGTAATACATTTTGAACTTAAAAAGGAAAAATGTAGTAATAACGGATTTAGCTGGCTCTTGGGATATGTTTGATGAAGAGTGGGACGAAATTAAGACCTCTCTTACAGAGGTTTGGAAGAAGTGGAAAGTATCGGGTAATATATGGTAATTGACACGTACATACTTGTAGATATGCTGAGGTGCTTGGAGAAAACCGTTACTTTTATAGCTGAGTTGGAGAGAAGGGAACTAACGCTTTCAACAACGATTATTAACGCTTTTGAATTATACTATGGAGCTTATAAATCTAAGAAAAAGTTGCAGAATCTAGAAGCCTTAAGAAAACTGCTGGAGAGAATGGTCACCCTAAACATGAGCCTAAAATCGGCTGAAAAAGCGGGACAAATCCATGCTGAATTAGAGACAAAAGTGCAGTCAATGGGCGTAAGAGACGCTATTATTGGAGCAATTGCGTTAACAGAAGGTTACACATTAATAACGAGAAATATAGCACACTTACAAAAAAATTAAAGGGCTTAATTTGATTATGCCCCCTTAAAATATTAAAGTTCTCCGCCTCTTTTAATAGAGGTACAACTTTTGAGTATTCGTCGGAAGCTGCTGAAGTCATAAGACATGAAACGTTGAAAGAAAACCGGGGTGTTTATATGAAGAATAAGCCGTGAGAAATTTAAGCATGTTAAAATGATATAAACAGCATCTTTAATGCTTTTGAAAGCTATTAGCGAGAATATTTTTGGAAGTATTATCCAGTATTTTGTCAGCTGCTAGCGCGCAAAAGATGTATGCGGCGCTTCCACCTATTACATTCTCGCTTTGCTGCCATATGAATGGAAAGTTATCTTTAAGTTCTGGAAATTCAGGTCGGATTAAGGCTGTTCCAGAGGCTACTGCACCCGGGATGTAGGACCAATCTGCCCTGTTAAATCCGTACGCTACTGTTAAAGAGCGGGCGCCAACACCGGATACTAGTGAAAGATCGGATGCTGGGTGGCATCCATGTATATAGTTGACAACTGACATAATGTTTTCTTCATCGACGAGTTCTGGAAAGGCCTTGTGAATATAATATTGCCCAGCAGCGAAATAGAGTGCATCCCACCCGATCCCCCATATCATCGGCCTAAAAAGTACGTGATACGGATTTTCAGAAAGATGGCGTGAAACTTCTTTTTGATATTCCGCAATCTTCTCCTTAAAGGTTCTCTTGAAGTCTTCATCCTCTATATAGGGAAGCACCCGTGCAATGGCCCAGCCAACTTGACTGATTTTCTTTTTTATCACCGGTAGCATTCTGATTATATGTTGGCGGAAGCGTTCTTCACGAGTAGTTATGAGCAACTCAACTGCTGCCAAAATTTCCTGGGTCTCCGGGTCTCTTGGCACATAGGCGCTTGGCTGATTAGCCGCTGGATGTGCTTGTTCATAATCCCATATTTTAATGGCTGTTTCCAGCGACTCGCGTGATAGTTCATCTTCGTATCCACGTAAAGCTCTGCTGG
>JAGTRH010000256.1 GCA_018396795.1 Candidatus Bathyarchaeota archaeon | reverse complement strand
AATTTTTGCTCTTAATATGATGAATTCAAGAATAAGTCTTCTTTAAGTAGAATAACAGATCCTTAGGCTTGTTAAAACCAATTAAAGTCCATAGCCAGCTAAACCAAAAGTTCCATAAAGGCATATATATCAGTAAATTATCAAGCCTTTAAGAGGCTATAAAACCTTATTTTATTTTGCCATTACCTAAAAATACACCGAAAGACTTAAATATGGAGTATATAAAAATATATTTTGCTGTGTTATAAAACCCTTTAAGGAAAGGAAATAAAGGAGGTTTCTTTTTTGGGTGAAGAAAAGAAGGAGGAAGGGAAAGAGGCTGTTTCTAGGCGTAAGTATTTGGGGGCTGTTGGCGGTTTAGCTGCTGCGGCTGTGGTTGGTTGGGGAGTAGCCGGATATTTAGCTAGTAAGCCTCCAGCTCCAGCAATAGAAAAAACCGTAACAGAAACAAAAACAATAACCGTAACACCAGCAGTAACACCGACTGGTTTTGACTGGAGTAAAGTTGGAAAACAATTCTCAGGAGAAACTGTTACAATATTAGTCGAAAGTGGAACGCGAATGGATAAATGGCTTGATATAATAAGGCATGATTGGAGGAATCTTACAGGAATTAACATAGAAATAGTTTCATTAGCTTTCTCCCAAATGGGTGAAGCTGCGATGACTGATTTCCTAGCAGGAACTGGGGCATATGATATTGTATATATGGTTAACTTTTGGGGAGGTTTAATGGCGATCGGAGATCACTTCTATCCTATTGAAGATCTCATTAAAGAATACCCAGATCTACATGACCCTAGCTTTGTACCAGAAAACTTCGTTGAAAAGCATATGGATTTAGTAGCATACTGGGACGTCAAAAAGAAAGTGAATGGACGACCTGGAAAGTTAACTCTAATGTCTTGCTTTCCAGATGGACAACACTTCTTCTATCGAAAGGATCTATTCAACGATCCAAATGAAAAGAAAGAGTTTGAAGCGCAATATGGTCATGAATTAACGGTTCCAAAGACGTGGAAGGAGGTTCATGAAATTGCAGAGTTCTTCACTCGACCAAAGCAAGGGATCTACGGTATTGTCTTTGATGGTACCTTAGATGATGCAGCTTCAGACTTCTGGGTACGCTTTCTTACTGAGGGGGGACAAATCTGGAAGTATGCTGACGGAAAATGGCCGCCGGATAACTTTACACCAAACCTTGATTCTAAAGAAGCAGTTCAAGCTTTAGAATATCTTGTGGAAGAAATAAAATGGGCTCCACCTGGTGTACTTGGTTATGGACAAGTTGAGGCAAGCGACGCATTCATAACCAAGGATATTGCGCAAGCATCTTTCTGGTTCGCCTACGGCGGTAAGTCAATGGATCCTAAAGTTTCAAAAATTGTTGATAAAGTCGGGTTCGCGGTGAATCCAGGTAAACGCCCTGGGAGAGGCATCTTAGGAGGATGGGGTGCAGGAGTCTCGAGGTACTCCAAACATAAACCAGCCGCATTTTTAACTATAGAATACCTGTTAAGTGAAGAAGTAAATAAGAAGCAAGTCCTTGAAGGATATATGAGCCCAGCACGCGCCAAATTATATCATGACCCTGACATCACTGGAACCCGCCCGTACGTTCCAATTCAACTGGCAACTCTTGAGGCTAGCGAATCGCATCATATTAACTTCACTACTGTTTCATTTGAGCTTCTTACTCACATAGTTGAAGAAGGTACAGCTTGTCTTAGTGGGGCCAAAGATCCTGAGACAGCTGCAAATGCCATCCAAGAACGTTGGATTACTTCGTTAAAGAGGGAGGGTTATAAAGTAGATTAAACTACCCCTCTTTTTTTATAAAACTTGGATCTTATCAGATATAAAGGTCTCGTGAATCAAATGAGCATAGGTAAGAGAGAGATACCATATTTGTATCTTGCTCCCGTCCTTATATATATGGTCTTCTTTTCGATGTATCCTCTTATATACTCCCTGTATATGTGTTTTACAAAATACACTCTATCTCCTCCAGAACAAATCTTCGTTGGCCTTAAAAACTTCAATTTCATACTTCGAGATTCTGTGTTTCATTCCGCAATTATGCAAACACTTAAATTCGTCTCAATAGCTGTAGCTTTAGAGTTCACCCTAGGCTTTATTCTTGCATTGATCTTAAACCAAGATATTAGAGGAGGAAGAATATATAGGTTTATTTGCATTCTTCCAATGATGCTAATGCCCACGATAATAGGATTTATATGGAAATTCCTATATCACGGAGACATCGGATTGATAAACTATGTGTTAAGCTTTCTTGGGATTCAAAGACGGCCTTGGCTTGGAAATGCAGACACGGCGATGTATGCGATAATATTGACGGATGTCTGGCAATGGACACCTTTCTGCTTTCTTGTATTACTTGCTGGTTTACAGTCGCTTCCAATCGAGCCGTTTGAAGCAGCTAAAATAGATGGTGCATCAAGATGGTTAATCTTTAAAAACATTACAATACCATTGCTTAAACCCTCCATCATTGTAGCTCTGCTCTTCCGGACAATCGATTCATTTAAAATATTCGATCTCATATACGTCATGACCCACGGTGGTCCGGGCAATGCGACAATGGTGATGAGCCTCTACATCTATCGATGGGCATTTATATTTCAGG
>JAGTRH010000255.1:2268-2662 GCA_018396795.1 Candidatus Bathyarchaeota archaeon | reverse complement strand
GCCTCCTTCACTAGATCATTCACTCTGACCATATCCATCTCTACTAACGCATCTCTCAAAGCACCTAAAACATCGTAACTCATTCAGCTTTTCTCCTCCCCAATACTTTATGTTCACAAGGAGATTTTCATCTTCCTTATTTTAGTCTTTTCGTTGAGGCGTTGTTAGCCCAAAATTTAGGGCTTAACATTTTCCCAGTTTATGAAGTTATAATCATTTAGAGGAGTGGAAGAGAATTCTATTGGCATATTGTATACGAATGGTGAAAGTCAGGTTAAGCACCGCACCATCTATCCTCGCCAAAATTGCATTTTACAACTTCATCTAGACTTTGAACTTTATCGCCCTACTAGACCTTTAAGCACGCTTGAGACTTAGGTAACATATTCTTTCA
>JAGTRH010000255.1:0-2258 GCA_018396795.1 Candidatus Bathyarchaeota archaeon | reverse complement strand
GAGAATCTGATGCCATACTGAATGGCTGTGGCGAAAGAAACTCTCCTTTGCCCAAATGAATGTAAATTGAGTGGATGAAGCTAGAACCGGACTAAGATGTAGAAGATCAACAGCAGTTTCGCTTGAAAAGTCAAGGTCTATTTGAAGCCACACTCTTTTAGAAGTTGTTAACATATAGACTCGACCTCTTCTACTGCTCCTACAATTCCCTGCCAGTGTCCTGAATAACAGAATGAAGGTTAAAATACTCCACGCATAATGGGAGAAGAACCAGTAAATTAAGCGTTAATCAAACAGGGAATACATGAATTATATAACCACGTTAAGTTGGTTGGTAGCCCGGGAGAGATTCGAACTCTCGTCAGCGGGTCCAAAGCCCGCTATGCTTGTCCGCTACACCACCGGGCTTCGCATATGACAAGAATTTTTAGGTATTAAACCCGGTAATAACCTTAACGCTTAATATTTCAGCGAGAACGGAAATAATTATTTATTCTGTGCGCTATAGAGCCTTAAATTCATTGAACCATTTTTCGTATTGTATTAGTGATTCCTTTGAGATACTTGGCTTTCTCTTTTCCAGAACATCAAGGAAGTCACGCATTGTGATCGGTCTAGGTTCGGCTTTAGTGTAGTCTGTGTACTTCTCAAATATTTCGCTATTAACTTTAAGTTGAACTGATTGGCAAACGTCCATTATGTCGCTTCCAGAGAACCCCTCCGTCAGCCTAGCTAGCTCATCCAAATTTACGTCTGACGCCAGCTTAAGGGGTTTTGTATATAATTTGAAGGTTTCTAGACGCTGATTGTAATTTGGTGGGGGAACATAAATCCTCTTTTGGAATCTTCTTATGAACGGTTGGTCTAGATCCCAGGGCTTATTTGTTGCGCCGACAACGTAAACTCTCACCGGATTCTTCTTGTCTATTATGCCGTCCATTTCCTTAAGAAACTGGTTTCTAACCCTCGTTTCGCCGCCAACTTCAAATCGTCTTACACCCATCAATGAATCAAGCTCGTCGATAAAGATTATTACCGGCGAATTTCTAGCCTCTTTCCTAGCCAAATTAAATAATTTAGCAACGTTCTGTTCGGCTTCACCAAGCCACTTAGACATTATTGACGCGGCATCAACAGGTATAAACTTAGCCTTAATCTCATTTGAAACAGCGGCGGCGAGAAGAGTCTTTCCGCAACCTGGCGGTCCGAAGAGTAAGATTCCCCTAGGCCAACCTAAGGGGAAGAGATCAGGTCTAAGCGATGGATAGACTATAGCCTCTCTAATCGCCCTCTTAGCATCCTCAAGCCCAACTATGTCATCCCAAGTGACGTTAGGCGGCTCCTTCATAATTAAATCTTCAAATGACGTCCTCGCATCGCTTGAGTCCTCAGCGGTCGCCGGACTCAGGTATAGGGAGGATTTGAGCGCCGCAACTCTATTTTTGTATGCTTCAGCCCTCTGCAAATATATTCTATTAAGTTCATAGTTTGGGTTTATTCTAACAATTTTGAGTAGGCTGTCTATAGCCTTCTGGTAAGCTTCAATCGCCATCTCCTTTTTTCCTTGGCGATCCAATGTTACAGCTTGCTCCGCATATCTCAGCGCCAGCTGCTCTAACTCTTGAGCGGCGCTCATAACCTCCCCAACACCTACTCAATTCTTATCTTCCCTTTCTTACTTAGAGATTCAAGAATCTCCATAACCTTGCTTGGAGACATATTTAGCTCTCTAGCACATTTCGAGATATTCATTTCGCCGCTATTTCGTTCAATGTAATCTAGAATTAACTCTTCTGCTAAAGCGTTTGTTGAACTACTCCTCTCATCAATTATTGAGCCGTCTGCGCCAACATAAACTTCTGAGCCGTCAATTGTTAAGGCAATGCGAGGTTTAATTGCCACTGCCTTAGCTGGCTCAGGAATATGGAGCTCAGCAGGAGGCTCGGGAATTCTCCTCTCAATCTCCTGCTTAAGGAAGTCCGATGCTTCTTTAAGTATTGCCTCAGTAGCCTCATCCTTAACAACTATGGGTTCAGGTGGCGCTAAATTCATCTCCGTTGTCATTATTAGATCATTTATAGAGCTCATTAGATTATTCAGCTCCGGTGTTAGGGATGGCATAACTTTTGCAACATCTCCAAGCGCACTTTTAACTTCACTGAAAACACCCTTAATATCCTCTAATGTTGGTGTTACGGCTTTAAAGGTCTCAAGCCTTATTATGGCTTTTTCAATAGACAATTGTACGCGTTCTATAA
>JAGTRH010000254.1 GCA_018396795.1 Candidatus Bathyarchaeota archaeon | reverse complement strand
TATTGGGTCTTTAAAATCGTATTTGTATTCTTCAAATAGTTTTGGTGGTTCCATAGGCTTCTGATAATAACAGCGTTATATTAAATATTTAAACCTTTAAACACACATCCACTATAACCGTCGACTTCCACTCAGCAAAAATACGGAGATACTGAAGCTACTTCCCTTGTCTAGCTCTATACTCAGCCTTAGCCTCCTTTTCTATGAGGTCCTTCTCAATCAAACGCACACCAAAGAGATAATGCATCGATACCCCAATCCCCCATCCTATAAGGGGAAAGAAAAACCAAAGTGCTTCAGGAGTATACATGAGGTTTATAACTATCAGCATAACATTCACGAGAATGTAGACAACTAGATGAACGATAAACCCGTTTCTTGCCTCCTCCTTCTCCATCTCCCTATAAGCTCTCTTATAATCTTCTAATGTAATCTCCTTAGCCACGCTACACTCTTTATCCGTAAGACCGCAGAGCTATATAAAGTATATTGACTGTTTTAAACCTAAGTTATTTTGCTGCCTTCTCTTGGCTGCTTATCCGGTTGAAGGATAGACACTTTATCGCCATCTACAGCAGCAAGCAACATAACCTCTGAGTCCAACCCGAAGATCTTCCGAGGCGCTAGATTCGTCACTACAGCAACAAGTTTTGACTTTAACTCCTCTGGCTTATATTGATCCCCTAATCCGGCTACCGACTGCTTCACAACCCCGCCTAAATCTATCTTCAACTTCAAAAGCTTCCTAGAGTTGGGGACAAGCTCAGCGTCAACAATACGCCCTATTCGCATATCTATCTTGGAAAACTCTTCAAATGACACAGTCTTTGATGCCAAGGCGATGTATCTATGCTTCTATGAGGTTTAAAAGGATTTGCAAAGAGTAGCGTATGCGATTGAAGAGCAGGAGAAGGTTCACTTCAACCTATGAACTGAGGAGTAATCTCAATGCCTCGAGTAATAATTCACTCGGGAACTTTGGTGATATTCTCATAATCCCACCACCTATACCAACATATCCTCCACCCTCAGACACCAAGACTTGGTCAAATGATTTTATCGCACCTATTTTCAATCCAAAGGCTGCTGCAAAACTCTCAATCACCTCTCTCTTTGGCTGCTTAAAGCTAAGTTTCAACACCACAGATAGGTCATCACCTACAGATAGGGGCTGTATGAACCTCCAACCCTTTAGCTTCAGTTTACGCTCAAGCTCAGCAGGTCTAATCCTCCCTAAAGCCTTCTGAGCTTCATCATAGGCTTCTTCAACCTCTTGAGCGACTTCCTTCCAGCTCAAATCAACACATCCCTAAAGAATGAAAGTCTTCCTCCATGCTAGCCGCATTTTAGGATGTAAATCTTTTGCGCATAGAGTGTTTGTTTTTCAGGAATGTTAGGTGAAATACCTAAAAATCCACTATGAAGGGTAAAAGGAAAACCTTTGGATGAATAAATTAAACTTGGCTGCGGGCTGTCTCATTAGTCCGCTCTTCTCTCTCTTGCACGATGAGCAGAAAAACATCCTCTTTATCGCCGCTTGTCCACCTGGTACTTGATCCTACCGCTGCTCCTCAACTCCTCACCCTATCGCCTTCATGCCGAGCCCTCTTAATGTAGAGTCGTATGATCTCGGCGTGTTCCTGTCTCCTATCGTCAAGGAGGTGCCCTTGTACTTCCCTTCTCTACTAAGCTCTTCAAGGACATCGCGCTGATTAGACTTTAAAAATCAAATATATTTATTAGTATTAATAGCGAATTAAAGGATTGGATAAAAAAATTAAAAGTGGTGTTTATCAGCGCTTCAACGATTTAATAAAAAAGCATTTCTACTTAATGGTCAGTGAGATATGCTTATTTAGAGGATATTAAATATATTAAACCCAACATTGAGCTTGAAAAGTGGTGGCATCTGTGGAAGCAGAAAAAGCTGACATATCCAAAGCAATTTCTGTAGAGGTAAATACTGTCATGAAGAAGGTTAGTGAGAAAACTAATGATATTCCCAATGACTTAGAGCCTAAGAAATGGCGTGAATATGAGAAGAAAGGGCTTCAGTTTTTTACAGTAAGGGACACTCCAGAAAGCGACCCCTTAGGATGGACATTAAAAACAATACACGGAAGTTGTCCAGTAGAAATTCCTAGGCAATGTATTTGGAGATTCTCTAAAGAAAACGAAACTGTTCTAGACCCTTTTGTTTCAAGCGGGACTACTCTTGTAGCATGTGCAAGAATGAAAAGATACGGCATCGGTATTGAGATAAACCCGAACATCGCAAAAGTTGCAAGGGAAAACTTATCAATGCGTCTTGACCCCAAACTCAATGAATGGATGCAAAAACAGAAACTCATTATTGGAGATTCACGTAACCTAAAGGCTTTAGGAATTGAAGACGAATCTATTGATTTGATTTTCTCACATCCACCTTACTGGAATCTGATTAATTATAGTGAAGAACATGGCTTCGCCGAAGGCGACTTGTCAACTGCTCCGACATTAGAAGAGTTTCTCGAAGGAATGGCTCAGAACTTTAGCGAGTGTAAGCGTGTTCTTAAGTCTGGAAGATTTTTCTGTGTTCTGATAGGTGAATCTTTCATGAAGGGTGGTAAAGTTGTTCCATTGGATTACCATTTGACCGATTTAGCCTTAAAGCTAGGATTTGATTTCTATACTA
>JAGTRH010000253.1 GCA_018396795.1 Candidatus Bathyarchaeota archaeon | reverse complement strand
AAGTTCTCATATCCCGTGAAATCGAACTCTTCAATCGGAATCATGCTTCCGTCTGGTTTAAGAATAAACCAATAGGACTTTATCTTCTCCTCAGCCTCCAAAGCCCTAGATACCATCTCGCCCTTCTCAGCAGCCTCTTTCCCTCCAGAAACTATTGACTTAAACTGTTCAGCTAATGGGTGACCCTTAACGGATATCGAGAATTCCTTGCACCAACCGAATGGTGCTCGATAAACCTCCACCCCAAGCTTTTCAGCATAAGCCTTCATCTCCTCTAGGACCCTAAGCGCCTCAAAAGGACCCGCCAGATCAGCGCTTAAATGAGCATAGGGGTAAATCAGTACACGGTTTGCCCCCACTTTATCAAGGAAAACTTTCACCTCATCTATAGCCCTGCGCGCAGTCTCGAGATCATCGTCTCTCTCAACACAAGTGAACAAAACAACCAGATCCTCTATGCGATAAGTCTTCTGCTCAACATCCTCAGCCTGCGAAATCTCCCTCTCAACAGGACGGTACTCAATGAAGTTTGAGTGGAGCTGAAGTATCTTCAAGATTTAAGCCCCATCAGCAATTGGATACAATTATTACAGTGATACCGTTCCCAAAAATAAATGTTTTCCGAAGTTTTATAGTCGAATAAAACTAAAATGGCACTGTTTTCCTCCACTTATCAACTATCTTATCTTTTTTAGTTGCCTTCTTATACTCCTTATAATGCTCTTTACAGAGATATGCTCTCCGACCACCTTTAACCCTCAGACCAGCGGCGTAAACTTTCTCAAAATCTAGGGAGCGAGCTGCCTCTCTGTCACATCCCTCAACACTGCATTTGGCGCCCTTAGAGATTTTCCCCATCGACATATGCCCTCTCAAATCTTTTAAGCCAGATAAGGTATATTATCCGGCAACCAAGATTAAAACTTTTCATAAATCTGCGTCGCCCTATCATAAACCTCTCTCTTTCCTCCAAACCCTCTCGGCCCAGCCCTCTCAATAACGAAAGATGACGCGGATACGCCTACGCACGTACACCACAATGGATCTTCGCCCTTAATATACTCAACTAAAAATGCTCCTATAAAGGTGTCACCAGCACCGGTAGGATCCACAAAGGTTTTAGGTTTGATCGCCGGCACAATAAAGAATTTATTATTAAACGATACGTATGCGCCTCTTTCACCCATCGTAGTTATAGCTACCTCTACACCGTAATCTCTAATCTTTCTAAGGGCTTCAGTAGCATCCTGAATACCAGTTAAAACCTTCAGCTCCTCCCCAGATGACTTGAAAATCTCAACATACTTAAGAAAACCTAGATTGCCTATTCCATGCAGACTCACTTTCCCAAGATCATTGAAGCGCCTAAGCAAACCCTGCGGGTCAAGCGAGAGAACTGGAGCTATATCGCTAGCCTTCATTATTAAATCTGCGGAAACCTCATTAGCTATCGGCGATATATGTACCGCCCTAGCTCTTAATGAAACCGGTAAATCCTCAACATTTATTGGAGGAGCTCTACCTTTCAAAATCATCTCCCTTCCACCATCCGAATAATATTTTATCAAGAAGCTTGTTGTCTTAGATTTTTCATCCGCCTGTAGACCGGATAAGTCAACGCCCCTTTCTTGAAGCCACCTAACATATCTAGATGGAAAATCTCCTCCAACCCTTGATACAACAGAGACCGATGCATCTAAATTTCTGGCCGCTAGAGACGTATAAGTCGGAGGTCCACCAAGCATTTTTCTAGGCTTTACTCCGCCAGGTAGAATTATGAAATCAATTGAGAAGTGCCCTATGGTAACTACATCAAACACTTTCTTCCCCTCTAAACAAACCATAAACATTGTAGATACGGCATGAAATACGTTATAACCGCTGAAACCACCAGCGATGGCAGCAAATTCGCAACCTTTATCTTCCTTATCTCAAGAATATTTACCCCCAACCCTATTAAAACTATTCCCCCAGTCGCACTAAGCTCATTTATAACGGCTTCAGTGAAAAAGACCCTCGATAAAGAGGCAAGCATAGTTATTCCACCCTGATATAACAGCAGCGGTATCGCCGAGAAAAGGACTCCTATGCCTAAAACAGAAGCAAGCGATATTGACGCAAAACCATCAAGCATAGATTTAGCATATAAAATCGAAGGGTTCCCACTCAATCCATCCTCTATCGAACCAACAATAGTCATCGAACCCATACAGAAAACTAGAAAAGCAGTTATAAAACCCTCAACAAATCTATCCTCTTTAGAGCTAAATCTCGACTTAATAAAGTTCCCAAAACCCTCAATATGCTTCTCAATATCTAATATCTCGCCTATAACTGCACCAATCAGCATACTGAAAAATAACACAACCAAGTTGCCAGTTTTCAATGACATCTGAAAACCAATGAAAAAAGTCACAAGCCCAATAGCCTGAAAAACAATACTCTTAATTCTATCCGGGAATTTTCCGCGGAAGCCTAATCCAATTAAACTACCAATTACAACCGCAATAGCATTTACCAATGTTCCCTGCATGAAATAAATTAATAACGAAAGTATTGAAAAGATTTTTGAATAATGTTTTTCTAAAATGTTAGAATAGTTGTCTGAAAAATTTCTTAATTTGTTCGCTGAAAAATTAACTCTCTACTTTCTCTTATCTTTTCAATTTCCTCCCTAGTAAGTGACGTTTCAGGCTTCTCTGGGAAAAGACCTCGTGG
>JAGTRH010000252.1 GCA_018396795.1 Candidatus Bathyarchaeota archaeon | reverse complement strand
AGCCTAGTTTAACCGCCAGATAATAGCAGAAATACCAAACCATGAAGAGGCCAACGGTTATCTCGAAGATTCCGAAACTTCCGGTTGCAAGTAATGTTCCAAAAAGGATCTCCGCGCCCAGCAGAACCAAGCCAATCTTTATGAAGAGCTCCGTCTTTATTGATGATTTCAGCCATTGAGGCGCGCTGATCACGTTGCTAATGAATAGGCCGATTAGCAGCGCCCACAGAACGTACTCTAGACCAAGATAGTTGACGTAATCCTGACTGGCAATTAATAAAGCCATCAGAGACAAAATGAATATTATTGGAAAGCCTGCCAGATATTCTTTCAAATTATTCTTCAGAGCTGCTACTGGAATACTCGTTACAAATAAGAGAAGTAATCCAAGCGCAAATAAATATGGTGTATTTGAAACGCTGATAGCCACTGATAAATCAATGGTCCACTTGCCGATTTTTGGAACCCAGAAGAGTGATCTTGTTGAAGATAGCCCAAGTAGAGCAAGGCCCAGCCAAACAGCCCACCAATCCTCACTCTTATAGAGCGGAGAAAGAACATTCTTTAGTGCGGTATTTTTCAAGTATGTCCCTCCGTATAACATAGTTATATAACTTCGTTATAATTTATAAATCTTTCGGAAAAAGGCTTTACTAGGTTTCCAGGCCCAGGATGATCTTTAAGTACGTCTATCAGCTTTTAAAATCTTTTATGAGCTAACTATTTTCAACTATTTGGATCTCCACATCTAATTTTAAGTTCTTCTAACCGTAATTTAGGCCATTAATATCGAGTGAAATCAAGTGAGATTAAATATGCAAGCGCGATTTTGGACAAAAGTAGGTGAGCGATACAATACTCATCTTACAGCCCACGTGGATCGATTCTTTTTATTCCGGGTATATTGTCAAAAATAGTATCTGTTGAGATTATTGTGTGGTCTGGGACTTGATTTAGAGCTGTAGCAGCATGATAAGCGTCAAAAATTGAACTAATATTATACTGTCTCATCAGCGCTAAAGCTAAGAGATCGATTTCATAGGTTGTTTCTAGGAAAACAAGGTTCTCTAGGGCGGTTAAAGCCGCAAACCTAGTGATAAGATCATCGATAGAAATGCCCTCCGCCCTTGAAACATAATATATTTCATGAAGACTTTCTCTTGAAGCATAAACTGTACCTAAATCCCCTCTCACAACTTTTGATATAACTTTCTTGGCCGTCGGCTTCAGCCAATCCTCCCTCTTAATGTAAGCGTAGAGAACATCGGTCTCAATCATCAAAGTTGTTTCCTCCTCTTTGCCCGTTTAACAGCATCTTCGCTAGCCATTCTTTCTGCCAAAATTTTCAGTTCTTCCCTATCCTTTTCAGTACTTAACCATCCTTCAGCTTCCTCATAAGGTATTTTTGGAAGTGGAATTATAACAAAAAAGGTCCCTGCTGGTATAATTATGGTTTTAGTCTCCCTAATACCTAGCTCCTTTGGAATCGTCATTCTTCCTCTTTCGTCAACCTTAACTATAGCCACAATATCCCCAAAAGAATATATAAACCCACAAATATAAAAATTTACCCAAATTTAAAAATATTCCCATTTATTTGATTAAAAAGAAAATTTCGCGTACATTTCAATTTTATTAGTGCTGAAACAGTTCATGCCACGGTAATACTCCTAAGAAATCACCATCCTCTTAGTAGGAGTGGTAAGCAGTTCTTTAAGAGTCCATTTAGTTGCATTAATTTGGGGGAAAGCGCTAAGATACGTAATTCGCTTAGTAGAAAAATAGGGGATAAATGTGGCTCTATAAACCAAATATCTTAGATTTTATTCTCTTTTGTAATAGGGAAAGGTTCTTATATAACATTGTTATAATAATCCATGATGGTACGTAATATAAACTACTAGAAATCATATTTAGATTGGCGAGATCTATGTTTGGGCAATATTTAATAGTTTTTAGAGAGTCCTTTGAGGCGGCGTTAATATTGTTAATAATATTATCTTATCTTAATAGGGTTGGCATGCATAATTTATCGCGATACGTGTGGTATGGTGTATACTTATCTGTGGCGGCGAGTTTGGGTCTAGGCTTAACTATCTGGCTAATCTATGGTGTTCTACCTAAAACCTTGCAGCTACTCTTTGAGACCCTCGCTGCATTCACAGCTGTAATCGTCTTATCTTCTGTGGTATATTGGATGGCTTTTAAGGGGAAGTATATCAAGCAGGAGATGGAGCAAAGGGTTGAGATGGCTGTGGGGCGTGGCTCAATAATTGGACTTATGTCGCTGTCATTTGTTGTAGTTTTTAGGGAGGGGTTTGAAATTGTTCTCTTTCTGACACCCTTCTTCCTTACCGAGACTACTACAACAATCGTCGGAGCCCTAGCGGGGATGATGACGGTGCTCATCCTCTCGCTAGGTATTTATATGTTTGGCATGAAAATTAATATACGAAGATTCTTCTACTTCACCAGCATATTACTAGTACTTATTGCGGGCGGGCTAGCTGGCTATGGGGCTCATGAGATCATTGAATATTTTGAGGAAATAAAAGTTAACTTAGGCTGGTTATCTGAAAAAGCATACATGTTAAACATCTCTAGCAACAACCTTCTACACCACAAGAATTTGATAGGTTCAATATTAGCAGTTATGTTTGGTTACACTGTGAGCGCCGAATGGGCGAGAGTCATAGTTCATCTGTCATATCTGGCAGCGGTTCTTCCAGCC
>JAGTRH010000251.1:2340-2742 GCA_018396795.1 Candidatus Bathyarchaeota archaeon | reverse complement strand
TCATCAATAAGTTTCGCTACTGTTCCAGCGCAAAAGAATGAAATGTCATCAGCATGGGCTTGAACAACTACTAAAACCTTACCAATGTGAGGCTTACCCTTAGCTGGCCGCTCTACAAAGACTTCTCCAAGGGGGACGCCACCATCGCCTATTTTCACTATAACCTCCCCCAATGATAGCATCATATAGCTCATTGAATAACATTTCATATAAACATTTTCAGGCTGAGATGTGGGTATTCGTCACTTGTATACACATCCTCAATAACTGATGCTTGCTAGATAACAGCCTTAATAGCTCAGCTAATTTTAACTTCATAGGCGTGTTTTATCTTGGAGATAAAAACATCTTGAACAATGCGATTAACATACTTAGACTTCCTTGTCATTAATTGTAGCCGCC
>JAGTRH010000251.1:1736-2330 GCA_018396795.1 Candidatus Bathyarchaeota archaeon | reverse complement strand
GTCTTGGATAATGATCTCTGAGTTCTGAATAACCTTTCCTAGATCAGCCTCAGCGGGATAGATGACCGCAGCATAAGAACTCAGAAAAATTTCAAGAACCTTATCAAAACCGGCTTCACGTAAAATTTTAGGAATGTAAATCTTCTCATTCCGGTCAAGCTTCTGTCTAAACTTAACCAATTTGTCTTCACCTTGCACATATTCTTCACACAATTTTTATATAGAGACTTCATACACACGAAATTCCGTGGAGAAAAATGAGCTAGATGAGCGAAAAACCGGAAGACCAAAGGGAGAAGGGGAAGGGCATCAAAGAATTAATATTAGCCTTAACAAGCTCACACGTGAAGCTCTAAAAAGATAAAGAAAGGTGAGGAAACATCTCAAAATTTATCGAAAAAGAACTAAAACCTATATTTTTGAATGGTTTCGAGCATAGCCATAATGTTTTCTCTCGGTGTTCCGGGAACTACGTAGTTTGAGACCCCCACGATGATCCCTCTGCTTCTCTTTGCTTCTCTCATACATGAAAGAGTCTCTGCAATAACTTCTTCTCTTGTTCCAAAATGAAGAGTATAAGAGCTTATGTTTCCA
>JAGTRH010000251.1:599-1726 GCA_018396795.1 Candidatus Bathyarchaeota archaeon | reverse complement strand
GGAGATCCATCCCTGCTCTTCGGTCAATCTCAAAGTAGCCGTCAATCCCTGACCGACCGAAAAGGTCATCGGCTATTGGCCAGAGGTTTCCATCACTGGCGTATAACAGATACATACTGTGCTTATGGCATTCTTCAGCCACCCTCTTTATCCTGGGCAGTAGGAGCTCGCGGAAAACTCTGGGTGGAAAGCACGGCCCATTATCCGATGCAATATCACAGCCGCTGAAAAGAAATTTAACCCCGGCCTCCGCTAAATATCTTATCTGCTTCAATGCAACCTCCATATGTATGTCCAAGTAGCGGGTTGCAAGTTCGGGTTTCGCCACAATAGCTAGAAGCCATATTCGTTCCGTTGGCAGTCCTATGCCCACTGTTCCACCATTAATTCTGATAGCATACTCTCTACCATACTTCTCTATTAGGCCGCGTATCTCCTCGAAGTCTTCTCTCCTTGGATTGTATTTTTGAAGCCATTCCTCTTTCTCATCCAAGTATCTCTTTGCCTCCTTAAACTGTTCGCTCATAGGCATCTCCCTCTTTGGAGGGTGCTCCTCAACAATGTTGAAGAGCTCCGAGCTGGGCACAAATCGCCTAATAACATATTTACTATTCGGATCTCCAAACAGAAAGGTGTGTTCATCAATCTTCTTTGCAGGTTTTTCATTTAACCGCCAATAGTGAAGACGTAAAATATCATTTCCCACAGCAACTCCGAGCTCGTAAGCATCCTGCAGCGATCTCCTTAAGAATTCTCTATGTGCTTCTTCTCCCCCCCAAAGGGCCTTCGCCTCTCTCCACTGCTGTATTCCTCCTCCAACATAGGCTTCTCGCCCAAGTATATGCGAAGCGGCTTGACTAGAGAAACCTATATGATGTATAGGAACATTATCTGTCGACTCGAACTCAAAAGCGGCTAAAACCCTCTCTCTAGGCGTCACTACCTCTCTCCTCCTAAAACCAGCCCCAACGTTACATCAATATTTTCTTCTAATCTTTAATCCTAAATAATTTAGCTTTATTCTTATAGGCTATTACCATATGTCAGCATAATTGTCACTCTGGGTCTCGCCTGTTGCTTTTTTAACCTCTCTGTTGGAAAGATTTATTTTCAGATAGACCATTTCA
>JAGTRH010000251.1:0-589 GCA_018396795.1 Candidatus Bathyarchaeota archaeon | reverse complement strand
TGGAGGCGAAAAAATGATAAAAGTTGGCTGTGCAGCCTACTCTTACCGCGATTATCTTAAGGATGGTAGAATGAAATATGAAGATTTCATCGAGGAAGCTTACAGAATTGGGCTTGATGGCGTCGAGCTAACCCTATACTGGCTTCCGTCTAAAGAAAAGTCTTACTTTAGGACCCTTAAGAGACTCTCCCTCTCCCGCGGCTTGTCAATATCTTGCGCTGGCATTTCCACAAATTTCTGTAATTCAAATCCATCGGAGAGGAGGAAAAATATTGAAGCTGTGAAGGAAGGACTGGAAATAGCACATGAGCTTGGCGCCCCATGCCTTAGAGTATTTGGGGGATATGTTCCTGAGGGGGTCTCTGTTAGTGATGCAATGAATTGGGTTGTTGAATCCATTAAATCATGCATCGATTATGCTGAAGAGAATGGCGTTATTATAGCTATGGAGAATCATGGTGGCATAACTTCAAGGGCCGACGACGTGATAAAAATTGTTGAGCTCGTTAACTCTCCGTGGTTTAGAGTTAACTTGGACCTAGGCAACTATAGAGCGCCCAACTATTATGAGGAGATAGCTAAGACTGCC
>JAGTRH010000250.1 GCA_018396795.1 Candidatus Bathyarchaeota archaeon | reverse complement strand
GGCGAACCAGTTTCTATCCCTCTGACTATCTATGGAACTAAAGGGTGCATAAAGGGAGATATTCTAATAAGGGAAGATGGAAGAAGAATTGGAATCGAAGAATTATTTGAAAAGAAGACTAAAAGTGAGATCAAAGATGCCTTCTTTCCTTACGGCATAAAGAATCCCATGGCGCTTGAGACTCTTGAGTTTCTAAAGGCTATAAAGGAAGAACGCGATATGGAAACTAGCGGCTTAGAGGGGCTGCGAGATTTAGCCGCTTCATACGCCCTCATCGAGTCATCTCTTATGGGTCAATCCATTAAAGTTGATGATGTAGAAACTGGTAAAATTGGGAGATACGAAGAAGAAATTAATACCTATTACAGTGTAACTTAAGGCGGTGAGAGGAATTTGGCATTATCTCTACTTAAGTTTGCAGACCTACCAGTTGTCGATTGCCATGTTCACTTAGGCGGCGCACAAAGCCCAGTTGCTAAAGAAGATCTTGATAAGGAAGGCAAATTTATGGTAAAAGTGAGTGTGAAGGGTAGACTCAATAAGATTTATGTGAGTGGCGGACATGCCGGAATATACTTAAAGGCGAAATATCCGAACTTATTCTATGCTGGGGGATTCGTTCCTTGGACAGGTAACACTAGCAGCATGCTTAATGTTAACTGGAGTAAATACATTCAGAATCTGATCAATATGGGATTTGACGGTATCGGCGAAATGGGTTCAAAACCTGTCCCTAGAAAATTACATACTCCTCTTGATAGCGATTATTACAAGGGATTTTGGGAGGCTTGCGAATCTTTTAATTTTCCCGTTTTATGTCATGTTGCTGACCCGGAGGAATTTTGGGATGAAAAATTGGCCCCCGACTGGGCTAAAAGGCGGGGATGGGTTTACTATGGAGGGGATTATCCATCAAAGGAGGAGCTATACAAAGAAATAGAAAATGTTCTTGAAAGGCACCCTAACCTTAAGATCGTTTTATGCCACTTCTATTTTATGTCAGCTAATCTCGAAAGAGCCGCTAAGTTTCTTGACAACTATAAAAATGCTAATTTCGACCTTACATTAGGAATAGAATTAATATACAACATCTCAAAAAGAAGGGACGAATGGAGAGACTTTTTCATTAAATATTGCGATAGAATACTCTTTGGAACTGATATAGCGACTTGGCAGACAATCCAGGAGGCCATCGCGAGAGTATGGTTGATTAGAAATTTTTTGGAGACTAATGAGGAGTTTTTCACGCCAGCCACGGCCGATGATCTCTTGACTCGATATAGGGAACCATTCCTCGGGCTAAGATTGCCAGATAGTGTCTTAAGAAAGATATATGCTGAAAACTTTAATAGATTATGGGGGAATAAACCGAGAAAAATCAATATTGATTTTGCCATAAAAATCTGCGAACAAGAACATTGGAAGGGAGTCGCGGAAGCTTTAAGAAGCCTACCTTAAAAATCTAACTCATTAGGTATGTTTTGCAATTGAAGTGATTCTAATGGGTTATGTGAACAAAAGGGCAATTAAATATGAAAATTAAAATTTTTACGGCTTTTAGATTTTAAATATCTGGGCGGCGTTCTCATTTAAGATTTTGGAAGCAATATCTAGTGCTTCATCATATCTCAAATATTTTTTGTCTATCATACCCCAAAGAACCTCCGAGATTAGTTTCTTAAACATCGTTAGTGCACCATAGGTTGCCTCAGCCACCCAGCAGTCTCCTCCCCACATAACTTTACTTGAAAGTCCAAGTTCAATAACCTCATGCATCAAAAGTTTGCATGCTGAGGGGGATATGATCGGAAGCCAGCAGAAGTCTATGTAAACATTTTTGAAGCTTAATGCTATTGCCGCTGTTTCTCTAATCCATGGATATCCGCCGTGAAATAGTATGAAATTAACGTTGCTATATTTGCGTATAATGTTCACTAAGTTTATTGGATTAGATCCCTCTATAATGGCTAAACCAGTATGAAATTGAATAGAAAAATCTAGTTCTGATGCTCTACCTAGAATATGGTGGAATATATAGTCTTGAAAAACTTTGATATCTTTAGGCGATAAATCTACACCCCTCTTCTCGAAATTTCCTTAGCTTCACTCTCCTCAACCTCCTCAAACAATATGGGTCTATCGTATGCGAGAGCAGATTTAAGTGCGATATAACCTCTCCTCTTGGATTCCTCTAGAACCTTATCAACAAGATTTAAGTAATCCTCGAAGGTCTCAACCCTAATGTTCAAGTATTTTTCAAAAATATATGGATTGTTTCCATTATGATCCTTGGCATTCCTTCCATAGCCGAACAGCAACGAGTTTATTCTAAGAACGGGCACAAATAGTTCGCGATCAAAATTTTCCATCCAAATATCCCAGTATGGATCCCAGAGAACCTTATCTATAAGAGATTTCTCCCTGAGCACTTTTTTAATCCAATTCCTATCTTTATAGGATTCACGAATTAACCTGGAGGCTTCGATAAAGGCTTTTTCGGTGGGAGGGTCTATGCTAATTCCATAAATGTCCTTCAACGCAATACTACACGCCTTATAAAAAGTACCAGCAGACACTTCTCTAACGCTCTCCACAAGACTTTTATAATCTCCTTTATTCTTAGGCGGTTTAGCCACCCAGAAAACATATGCTCCATCAAGAATATCATAAATCGTTGGGTTCCTACCTGAGATGATCTCCCATGGATAGGTATGCTCGTGTGTATCTATAACATGAATGCTAAAAATTGCATCCGAAA
>JAGTRH010000249.1 GCA_018396795.1 Candidatus Bathyarchaeota archaeon | reverse complement strand
CCTATTGCAAACGGCTTAACCTCAGTCCTCCAGCTCGCAACGAGAGTAACAGGCCCATTAACAATAAAAGAGTAAGTTGGCAAGGTTGAAACGATGCTTCCATCAAGCCTCCAGCCCTCGAAAACATAGTTGGCGAAGAAATCCCTCTCAACAACAGTAGGAGATATGGAAACAGCAGCAGTCGACCCCTCAGTATACCACCCCAAACCGGTTGTGTTTCCTCTCTCACTAAACGCATTAATCTCATATTCTGTTTTCCAACTTGCGATGATGTTCCTCGGCTTATTGACGATTGTTGAGAAATAATGCTCGCTACTTATTAGATTACTGTTCTCAAACCAACCTATAAATATCCTTTTAGTTCCATTATTACAATCTATTAAAGTTGGAGTTATTGAAAGAGAAATCATCGAATCATTTTCAAACCAACCACTAATAGATGCATTTCCATAAGGTGATGAAACAGATACCCAGTATTGTATTTTCCATATAAGAGACATAAATGATGGAGTAGTAATATTTAAAATTCTTTTACTATCTTTAATATTATCATTCCATCTCCAAAACACGGCACGAGAATTCTTATCAATATCAATAAATGTCTTCTGAATTTCAACGATGTAATTGATTCCGCTAACTACTACTTCTTTAATAGGAGTTTCATATAAGCTTCCATTAAAGTTTACGGTACATTTAATATCTGAAGCTATCTCTATAGGAACTACTTTGACCTCTTCGTCAAAGACTTGAAATACACTTCCTTCCTCTCCAACTACTAAAGCGTAAGCCCCATCAGGTCTAAACCTAGCTTTCCACAATCTTCCACTTACTGGTCCCGGATGTAACTTAACGTACTCTAAGTTTTTCAGATTCAATTTATATACTCCTATCCATCTCATAGCTATAATTGCATAATCTTTATACGGGTGGATAGCGATACTACTAGCGGGCTGTCCATCCGGTGTAACTATTCTCTTAATTTCTCCATTCTCATATTTTATAACATATCCTGAAATACTTGTTACTAATGCAATTTTTCCATCCTTACTAAATGACACATCCCATCCCGAATAATCGGATATTTTAAACAGTGATTCATCTCTTAAGCGATATATAAATATCCCTTCATCTCCAACCAGTAATGCATAAGATCCGTTTGGATGCCATGCTACAGCTCGAAATGGTTTTGTAGTGAAGCTTATAACGTTTGTAAGCTTTGAATCTTTATAACTATAAATCCAGACCTTTCCATCATATGATGCAATTAAAGCGGTAGAACCATCAGGCGAAACATCTGCGCACATAAGAAGAGATGTATTCAATCTGGCTAATTCTGTAAATGTTTTAGACTTATAATCAAAGTCATATATTGAATCAGAACTCAGAGCCAGAGCATCATCAGAGCCAGGTCTGAAAACGATGTCTATAAAGCCCCTATCCATAATTTTATTAAAACCCCTCCAATTTACGGAATAAATTCCAGATGAGTAATGACCAGTAATTAAGGCATTTAACCCTCCACAATCCCAAGCAATACAATTAAAGCTACCTCCAATCTTTTGTATTTCTGTAACCTCCCTTCCTACCAGTTTCCAAATAGAGGCACCATCTCCTACTATTAGTGCATAATCACCAGAAGGGTGCCATGCAATACCATTCACATCAGTATTGGTATCTACTGTTATGGTTTCACTAACCCTTTTTGAAGCACCATCATATACAAGAACTTCACCACGTCCTAAGTTACCTGACGATATTAATGCAACGTTATCCTTTGGATTAAAATAAACACCTCCGTTAAAATGACCAATAGTTCCATTCCAATCAATGTAAAATTTCCCATTCTCAAACCGTAAAATGAAGTTACTTGGTAAATCCGATGGACTTCGGTAGGTTCGGCAAGTGAGAAGGGTATAATCACCATTAGGACTCCAATTGACGCTCTCAAAAGACACATCTCCATGCTCAAATAAGATCTCAATTTTCATTTTATCATCTAATTTAAAAACTTTGTCAAAACCACAAATAATAGCGTAAGAGCCGTCTGGCTTCCACTCTACATCAAAAAGTTGTAAATTTTCGAAAGCAATACTTTTTACGCTCATATTCTGATTAAGAAGCCATATGTTTTCAGAAGTTCCATTGCCGCCTACTATTATAGCATATTCTCCATCTGGTTTCCAGCTTACGGCTTGAAGCCATTTGCCTAGTTTAGCTATTTCACCCAGTTGAATTCCATCATAGCTTAAAATGGTTCCTTCAAATCCAATTATAATTGCATAGCGTCCTGAGGGATGAAATGCAACATCTATGAACGTATCGCTGATGTTGTTAGCCACTTGCATCAGCTCTTTCCCGTCATATTTTATTATTACTGAAGGTCCCACGATAAGAGCATAATCGCCATTTGGGTTGAAAGCTACTGCCTTGTATGGCACTATGACTGAGAAAACTTTTAACTTACTACTAGTATTAAACCTTCCTTGAGTTATCTTGATAGGGGTGAAATGAATTGTTTCCCATTTCTCGTCTCCTGATGGAAATCTTCTTTTATAGGATATGCTCACTCCATAACTGAGATCATTTATTATCACTTTAATCATGTCTTCATACTTATTATACTGAAAGCGCAAGTTTTCGAGAAAGGTTTTATCAGGCTTGTTTTTCGACGCGAATAAAATCCGATCCTCAGTGAACTCTATTGTTTCGTCTGCAGAAAGCGACACTACCACTTCAGCAGAGGACTGGGGATTAATGA
>JAGTRH010000025.1 GCA_018396795.1 Candidatus Bathyarchaeota archaeon | reverse complement strand
ATTGGCAGAATACCGCGTTTTAATGCCTCAAGCGCGATATCTATCGGATTTTTTAGGTCTTTTGTAATTTCTATCAAAACCGGTGCACCCATCGCGATCTGTAGAGCTCTCGCTCCGCAAATCCTAGCCTTCTCGAATCGTGTGAGCTTGGGAGGCCCTATTTGAATTTTTCTTTCAACTTCCATATTTGCCGATTTATACTCTGTTGCTATAGCCAATCAATCGCCCCCCAGATATACATTGGTTCTTCATTTATCTCTATAGTTGAATACTCAAAAACTAGGTTCTCAAGTAACAATAAATAATCCTCCACGCATTTGATGCATCTCTAAAACACTAAAATGAAATATAAATTTTACTGAAACCTTATGTACTAAAATGCTCTTGCGCAAAATTTAATACGATGTGTTTACTTTCACTTTTGGGATCAAAGTTGTTTAGGGAAGAAAAATTAAAACTTAGTAGCGTTATCATTCTCTTCGATAGAGATTTCGGCACATCTTTTTTCCAAGATTTCAGGGGTTATGGGAATTTGCTTGATGACGCGGAATGGTTGCTTGAGAGGACACCTCAAAGATCCTGGGGTTTTATGATTCGCCCGGTTAGACATGGCGAATGCTATGGTTTATGGATAGGTGAGTATGGTCCGCATATCAATCGTGTAATTAGAGAGGAGATAATTTTTGATGAAAGAACATCCTCCAATATTAGTAGAATTCTTTTCGATTATGCTGATCATAAAGTTAGTGAGAAAAAAGTCAGAAAGAAAGTGACTCTTAATATATGCAAAAGAAGACTATTGGATAGTAAAATAGTTCAAGAATTTAAGTACTATACCTGCCCAGTTGAAAAATTCTATAAGAACTGCCCCCATGTGAAAGAGATTTATAAAAATATAAGGGAGAAGTATGGTTTAGGAGCAAAAGTGCATTATTCAATAATAGCAGAGATAATATCAAGCATAAAACCATGTAGCGACGTAATTATATGCCCTTTATTATCACCCCCTAATGCTTTTGAAAGAATAATTAACTTAAACAAGGCCTTGAAGACCCGAAAAATAGGAGAGATAAAATTTATTAACCAGAGTATTGTGGAGATAACTTAGTTTTTTCAGAAATAATTTGCCTGGCTTGATTTAAGGCATTATTTATTTTTTTCCAGTGACTTCCTTTCCAGTAAACCTGTCCACAATCAGTGCAAATCCAGAATTCATCGTAGATTTTATAAGTCGAAGCTGGAATCTTAGCTTTAACCTCTTCTTTACTAATTGGCATTATTCTGGCATTACACTTCGGGCAACGCGACTTATCAATGTTTATTTCTAAATCGATATTAAGCTGCCTTGATAGATCGGCAAGCTTTTCAATGTGAGTCTTTCCCTCTATAAAAATTGCTCTAACACCATGAAAATTGGCCTTTCTGAAAAATTGATAGTCTCTAGTAAGTATAATTCGTTTCTCCTTAAAGGCCACCTTTAAGATTTCGTCGTCACTCATATTATTACAATACTTTGTATCGTAGCCTAGCATTCTTAACCATCTAGCTATCTTGCCTAGCATTCCATCGACAACAAATTCCATTTCAAACCCATTTTTAGTAGCAACTTCATATATAAAACTCGCTATCTAATGATCTTTCCGCTTCCGGGTTTAGCGATTATTTCACTCCCATCCATAACTAGAACACCGTTCACAAATGTTTTCATTGGCTTTCCTTTCACACGACATCCATCAAACGGCGAAAATTTAGCTTTGGAATAAAATGCTGTTGGATCTATAGTCCACTCCTTTTTCATATTAACAACAACTAAATCCGCGTACGCTCCCTCCACAATGCAACCCCTTTCTTTGAAACCAAATATTTTAGCCGGGTTTTC
Organism: Candidatus Bathyarchaeota archaeon; assembly: GCA_018396795.1. Next base: position 9,724 of record JAGTRH010000025.1, on the reverse strand, counting down.
GGCAAGTACTCTAATAAGAGTTTCAATTGAAAGACGCCCTTCATTAATCATCGTTAGTAGTAATGGGAGCATACTTTCGAGGCCTGCAATACCAGTTGAGACATCCCATATTGAGGCGCCCTCTTTCTCTTTTAACTCGTGAGGCGCATGATCGGATGCTACAATATCAATTAAGCCATTTTTTAAAGCCCATTGTAAATATGATACGTTGTCAGAAGATCTGAGTGGTGGATTAGTTAGCGCTATACTGCCAAACTTACTTGCATGCTGATTCGAAAGGAGAAGATGGTGGGGCGTGACTTCGCACGAGATTGGTAAACCACTATTTTTGGCTTTTACTATCATCTTTATTCCATCCGCGGTGCTGACGTGACAAATATGCATACGAGCATACGACTCTTTCATTAACATAATAGCACGCTTAATTCCCCTAATCTCCGCATCAGGAGAATGAGCTTCTGAGTAAGCGTCTGAATCTTCCCTTCCTTTTAATCTCAATTCCTTAATCTTCTCTTTTAAAAATGCGCCGTCTTCAGCGTGGACTGCGATTGGAACACCTGTTTTCGCCGCCTCTCTAAATGCACCTAACATCGAGCCCTCATCACTAGGATCTAGTCCTCCAACCTTATGAGATAAGAATATTTTAAATGCTCTTGCACCTGTCTGGACTATTTTTCCTATCTCACGAACGTCCTTTGGAAAAGCCGAGTAGAATGCTACGTTGACAATAATCTTTCTAGAGGCCGTTTTCATTCGCTCCTTCAATGTTAAAGGATCCATTGTTATCGGTTTGTTATTCGGCATATCCATAACAAGCGTTACGCCGCCATTAGCAGCCGCGCATGTACCAGAGTAAAAATCCTCTTTATAAGATAACTCTTGATCCCTCAAATGAACGTGCACATCTATAAATCCCGGAAGAACCAGCATACCATTTAAATCCATTTTTTCTGACGCTCTGGGAAGATTAGTCTCCTTGGCAATTCTGACAATTCTCTCACCGTCAATTGCTAGTCCAGCCTCGATAATCCTATTAAAAACGTATATTTTCGAATTCTTGAGGACTAAATCGACTGACAAGATTATTTTCGCCTGTATTTACAACTTGAATACTATTATAAAAACAGATAATAGATAAAAGTGTACTATCATGCAAAATTTTCATCAATATTCTGCACGTGTTATCTCCGCGTAACAGTCTTCGCAAAGGTAGTTTCCATCAGTCTCACGGAGATTATCAGACCAAGCTCCACAGTTATCACAATAGCCGGCTAAAGGTAGGCTCTCCTCAATTTCCTCTCCAGCAGCTATCTTCGCCCTTTCTTGAATTATCTCTATAAGCTCAGGGGTTACTGATAATATATCCTTACTTGATATAATGCCGACCAGCTGACCCTTATACATAACCGCTAACCTCCGTATGTTATGGCGGTTCATCTCTCTGGCCGCTTCGCTTATCGTTTTATCAGCATTTATTGTTATTAGCGGAGCGCTCATTATATCTTTTGCCATGACTCTATTTGGTTGAATATTTTCTGCAACAACTCTTATGACAAGATCTCTCTCTGTTATCATACCTATTGGCTTTCCATCTCTCGTACTTACAATTACGCAACCGATATTATTATCCCTCATCAGCCTAGCTGCTTCATCAGCGCTTGAGTTTTCATCAACCGTTACAACTGGGCTTGTCATAACATCTTTCACGAGCATTCTAGACCTTATCTCAAAGGCAGCCATAATCTCGATCCTCTCTAAAGAAAGATTTTTAAGTTATTATTTAGGCTTTTTGATTTTCCACTTAATAAAACGCACAAAATAATCTATGAACTTTTACGAAATGCTGAGATTTCATCGTGGAGGCGTCTAATTCTTTCAATTGCTGGATGATTTATGCCTAATTCTCTCCTAAAGCGCTCTATGGTTTCTTCAATTGAAATGACTCTTGATCCCTCAATTAATTTGTCGGCGTAAGAAACAATCTTCTCCTCTATAGTTTCCGGCGTATAACTTTTATTTGGCCAGCCGAGCTTAATTGCCTCTTCTAACGTTATTCCTCCTCCGACATGCCGCTCTATGATCGCTGTAATTTGCTCAGGCAGCCCCAATGATCTGGCTATCTCAGCACCGATAATGGCGTGATGAACAGAGTGGGTTCTAGACCTACCTATATCATGCAAAAGTGCACCAACTAAAACTAGTTGAACATTAACTGGCACGCCATTGCCTAAACATTCATTGGCTATTTGTACCGCTAGTCTAGCAACTGCTTCACAATGTTTTATAACATCACTGGAACAACCAGCCTTCTTAAGGATCTCCAGAGCCTCTTCCGGGGAGGGAATTTGCTTACTCATTTAGTTCACTTTTAATTCGTTCAATTTTCTTAGAGAGAGCTTCAATTATTCTACTGTTATCATAGTGGGTTAGCGGTTTACTGCATACAGGGCATCTAAATATGTACTCTGTTGCTTCTTCAAACGTCATACGTTTACATCCAGGAGTATTGCAATAGTAAAAGTCATGGTTCTTTTCATACTCAAGTCTCATCTCAAGCTTTTCAAGTACACGTTTCTTCTGACTTATTATAAAACCCTCGATCTGATCAGTTTGTATTCTCCAATAAAAAATAAACCAGCCAGTATCTTTATCTCTAGTTCTCCTTAGGCCGACTATAGAATGTTCATAAAGTTTATATAGAATTTTCCGTGCGTCATTAAGTTTAATTCCAGTCTTTGACACTATATCTTCCTCAGTCATCTCATCGGTTTGACTGAGTACTTCAACTATTTTAACGGCTTCTTCACCGCCGATTATTCTTGCAACCTTAGTTAATACGTCTTGAGTAGTTATAGGCATACTCTGCATCACTCAACAATATATTATTTATATTTATAGAACTTAAATTAATCGGAACCACAACCAAATAAATATTTTTCCATCTAAATTCTTATTACTTTTTTGCCTTTAGCCTGGGGGATGATCTTGAACTTAGCTTTCTCAAACTCTCTTGTTAATTCTAGACCCATGTACAGTTCATGCAAAAAAACGCTTAGCGCACCAACTTCCGAGTGAGGTTGAGATGTAATTGAGATATTCCAGTCGGCGAGCTCATAAACTATCTTCGGAACCTTCACCCCACCAACGACTACAAGCTTATCCTTATTAGATTTCCTTATCGTATGAATTACCTCACATAGTGGCAGACCATACATTGTCAAGTGTATAACTTCGCCACAATTCTTTTGCCACTCTTTTATCTTCTTAATCCAGTCTTCGATATACTCAACACTAAATGTTCCACCCCACGAATCAACAACCTTTCTAACACTCGCCTCAACCGTCTCATCTCTCTGACCACTATAGAATGCTCCATGAGCACCAAAAGCTCTGGCTACTAGAAAAACATGCGTTGTGATACGCTTATCTCTCTCTGGCCTATGTCCAAGCCTGAGAATAAAAACTTTCCACATATCAAAACTACCCAAATGAGCCACCTAACTCCTCGACGCGACTCCTAATTTTGTCCATTAGATCTGGTGGGGCACTCAGATGCACATTTAAAAAGTTATCGCAATACGCGACCTTATGTACATTTGCATTTCCAAATATCCATGAGAGAAGAGAGAGGGATTCTTGGCTAATCGGCAAGATAAAAGATGAGTCGATGTATCTCTTTAAAATTCTTGCTATATGCTCCTTAAGTAAATCTAGATTAATTCCATAAAGAGATGATATTGGAATAAATTTTAAGTCGTAAATCTTTCTCAATTGATCGATTTTTTCCTGCAGTTTTTCAGAAGAAAGCAAATCCATTTTATTTAGCGCAACTAATAACGGTATTCCTGCAGCCCCTATTTCTCGAATGATTTCAAGAGAAACTGAAAGTTTCTTTAAGATTATATCAAGCGGCTCACTTACATCAACAACTAGGAGAATTAAATTTGAAAAAATAGTCTCTTCAAGCGTTGAGCGAAAGGCTTCTATTAAAGTTATGGGCAAACGTTCTATAAATCCAACAGTATCAGTTATAAGTATTTTTTCGCCGAAAATTTCTATGGATCTCGTCGTTGTTGAAAGAGTTGTAAAGACTCCCGAATTAACTTGGACATTCTCTCTTGTTAACGCATTAAACAACGTGCTCTTTCCAGAGTTCGTATATCCAGCTAATGAAACCATTGGGAAACCTAGTTCAGTCCTGCGGGTACGATGTATCTCTCTTGTCCTCCTGATTTCTCTAATCTTCTCTTGGATCTTATGAACCTGCCTCTTAACAGTTTCATAGTAAACATCAGCCTCATATTTTCCTAATCCATGAAAGCCAGGCTGTTCCCCCAGCTTAGCAAGCCTAACTTTCTCTCTAGCATTAGCGAGCTCATACTGCAGTCTTGCCAGCTCAATTTGTAGTTTAGCTTCTCTAGTTGAAGCTCTTTTAACGAATATCTCAAGTATAAGCTGAAGGCGATCGATAACCTCTATACCAGTTATCTTCGCCAGATTGTATATTTGGACGACCTTCAGTTCATTGCCGAAAATTACTCGCTCGGCTTTAAGCTCCTTAACCATTTGCGCTAGCTCCTTTGCTTTTCCAGGACCTATATGATATTTGGGATGCGGATGCCTAACCTGCTCAAATGCACCAACAATCTCGTATCCGGCTGCTTCAGCTAAACTTCTAAGTTCATCCATACTGGATTTTTCAAACGGGTCCCTACGATATACTATTATCGCCCTCGTCTTTAAGCCTCCTCCTCTTGCCGCTCCTCAAGTTAACTATTTCACCTAAGGTAACTGTTTTTTCGCGCTCTATCACGCTAACTGGTTTATCTAATTCCGGTTCAGACGGCTTAGTTAATAGCTTTATCCTTAATGCGCGTTCAAGCTTGGTCGCTAATCTAAAATCTGGTACCATTTTTTCGCTCTCGATCTTTTTTATAACGGACTCTTTTTCACCAATCTTTTTACCTAGATCCTCAGGTGTTAAGCCTAACTTTTCCCTAGCCTTCTTAACTATTAGACCAAAACCCTCAGTAATTTCAAATCCCTCTGAAGGGATTGATCTTGAAAAACTGCCGCCATGACTTTCCCTACGAATATCTGCCACAGATTTTACCGTTTTCCTCAGAGAGGGTTTAATTTCTTGTAAAGTCTTCTTTTCAGGTATCCAGTAATCTGAACCAAGTCTCGCACATTCTCCGCATGTAACCATTTTAGCTCCTTCAATAATTACTCTGTGTGGTTTTCCAATTATTTCTCGTCCACAAACCTCGCATTGCAATTTAATTGCACCTATATGCTAAGTATTATTTTGTAATTTTATCGACTTAAATATTAGTGCTACTATATTGCAACTTCGCTTTTTATATACGAGTGTTTTAGTAGATCATTTATTATGCTCTAATTTCCGGAAGAAGAGCTGATGTTTGGAAGAGAGTTTGTTTTAGAGAGGATAAGGAAGATAGCCGATTACCAGTTCGGTAAAAATGTGGGTAAGAGACTTTTCCCAGATAACGTTGAAATAGTTTTCTCTAGGAGAACTGGAAGAATAAAATATATTTACTTAGAGGGAAATCTCTTAGCAACATTAAATCCCACAACCGGGCTATTTAAGTTAACTATAGAGGGGGCAAAAAGAGTCCTTTCATTTATGGAATCTAAACGTTTATGGGTTAAAGTTAATGCTGCAGCCGTATCTTTTGTTGAGAGGGGAGGCGACGTTTTCGCCAAGCACGTAGTAGATTCAGATGAAGAAATTCGTCCAGGTGAGGAGGTTATAGTTGTAAATTGTCGTGATGAGGTTGTAGCAGTTGGCAGAGCAATACTTTCGGGAACCGAAATGAAATTTTTTAAAAGAGGAGTCGCAGTTAAAGTCCGCAGGGGAAGAAGCGAAAAATAAAAAGGGAAAAACAAACCTTTTTATAGTGAGGCTTGCACAATGCGCAGAATTAGCCCTCGAGAAGCCAAAAGAATGATGCAACGCATGGGTTTAAGCATGACCCCCATTGAAGTTGATGAGGTAATATTAAAAGCAAAAGACAAGGAGATAATAATTGAGGGGCCAGAGGTTGCGGTTTTAGAAGTTCAAGGGCAGAGAATATTCCAGATATCAGGTGGGAGAATATCGGAGAAACATTTTGAAAAGAAGATTGCAATCCCGGATGAAGATGTTCTCTTGGTTGCGCAACAGGCGAATGTAAGCCTAGAGGAAGCTAGAACAGCACTCGAGCAAACAAAAGGGGATCTTGCACAAGCTATCTTGCTTTTAAGCCAAAAATAAACTTTATACGATAAAGATAAAAAACTCTATTTTTTTCAGGTTCGAAGACTTTTATTTAAAGATTAGCATCTGATGTTACCAGAAAAAGCGAGGTAGTGGCTGGCGGAGGAGCAGAGAAGCTAATATTGCGAAAGAACTAAGGGAATACGCGCTCAAGGTTGGCGGTAGGGAGCAACTTGCAATTGAAGGACTTGCTGAAGCTATTGAATCAATACCTAGAACCCGATTGAGATAATCGCTAGCTTGAAAGCTGAACATGAAAAATCTGATGGACAATTTTTAGTGTAGATGTTTTCGCCAGTAACATTGTAGGTATTTATGATCGGGGGAATCGAGCCGACAGTAGTTAAGGAGCATGACATAAAAACCTCTGTTGATGCAACAACAATAATAATTCTAGATGATGTAATTGCGTTTTAAAAGTCTAAGAGTAGATAGGGAGAATTATACTAAGAACTCGGAAGAAAAAATTGTCTAAAAATCCCAAATTTTATAATTTGGTTTAGAAAGAAAAAGTTTGCTATTTTCGTCACATCACATCGCATATGTAAATATTTTCAGTAACGCGTTCAATATAACCTAAGTGCTAATCTATCTTAAGGTATGCTGCCGCAAATATAAGTTTCATATTTAATTTTTAGAGGACACCCACCGCCACAAATATTTAGCAAAGAGCAACCATAGCATTTCTCTGGGACATACTTTCTTGATCTAATTTCTACGCATAACGGATGATGCCAAATCTTACTCCAATCGTCTTTTAGTATGTTACCAAGTGGCGTGAAATAACTTTGACAGGGTATGACCGTTCCGTCTGGTTCTATACACATACTTATACGGCATGCGCTACATGTTTTTATACCCAAATCGAGCTTTAACGGATTTAGAATGCAGTATTCTGTTGGAGTATACCATGTAAACTCCATATTTAGTTCCTTAGCATGACCCTTAATATTAGCTAGTAGGGATTCAAGTACGGATTCCTCAATAGCGAATTCTCTAAATGTTTCCGGTTCAGTTGCCTTCCCAGAATATATAAGGCCGTTGCACGCAAATTGCTTAAGTCCAAGACTGTTCAAAAAATCTATCGTCTCAATTATGTTGCTTATATTATGCTTGTTTAGAGTCGTATTCGTTAGAGTATATATGGGGGATTCTATAGCATTCTTTAACCCTTGAACGGTCTCCTCCCAGCTTCCAGCCACACCCGTTATTTTGTCATGAATTTCCGGATTATGCGATTCAAGTGTTATTTGAATGTGGTCTAAGCCCGCATCGACTAAAGATTGGAGGTAAATTTTATCTTTAAGCTTTCGACCGTTTGTAACCAAACCGCACACAAGCCCCAGTTTCTCAGCGTAAGCGATGAGATCGGGTAAGTCATCCCTTAATGTTGGTTCACCGCCAGTAAACACTACATGTGGAATACCAAGATCGAAAATTTTATTCATAATTTTAAACCACTGATTAGTTGCTAGCTCTCTTGTTTCTTTGGGGCCTCCAATGTAGCAATGCATGCACCTATTATTACACCTATAAGTTATAGCCAAATCCATACGGTACGGTGCGCTGAGTTCTCTCTGGAAAGGCTCCATCTTTTCAACACCCAAATAGGAGATTGGACATACGTCTGGGGTATTAACAAAAGTATTTATTACATAAAGAACCTCCCTGTAGTCTTTCCGAACTGTCTCCTCATCGATATTATAGTGGCTAACCATTTTCCTTACTACTTTATCTTCGTCAAAGCCTTTAAGAAATAAGGCAACATATTCAGCCGCAGTTTTATTAAGAAATATAACTCTAGATGCATTTATGATCAAGACACCGCTCCCATCTTTTTCGAGCCTTAAGTGAAGGCGTAAGGTCCCATGAATTTCATTACGAACCCTTAAATGGAAGAGCGGTAGCTTAAATCCTCTTGGAATTATCTTCTTAAAGTCGATTTGAACCATTTATCTAGCACCTCCATGAGCACATGCACATGCGCAACTTACACATGCACACGCACACGCACAGTTTGCGCAAGCACAGACACAGTTAGGGTATCTCAGTGATCTTTGCCTGGCGGAAGCCATCTGAGCAGGTGTAATACGGTTTGAAATCTCCTGAACGTTTAAGACAATGTTATTCGCCGCTTTCTGTAGGGCCAGCACTATGTTATTCGCAAAGTCTTGGCCAGGTATGGGGGTGGGTTTAATCTCGCCTCCACCCTTCTGAGTTGGTGGACGCGGCCAGTGCCAATACCACCACCAATCTGGTCTTGGATAGATGATCAAGTCGGGCGGAAACGCAACCTTCAATCTATCTTCAAAACGCTCATCCACCAAGAGCCACTCCATATTTCTTTCTAGAGCGTCGCATTTAAGCTCAGGTGTTCCAGCTTCTGTAACCTGCCGCCATGCTTCATCCACAATAGTCTTATAATAGTTTACTGTGTCTATTCTCGAGAAACCCCTTATTTTAAGGTTTACAGCATCTCTAAGGTTTAGGTAAGTTCTTGCAAGCAAATTTTCATCTAAAATTCCATCAGATTTTACAGCTCTTAGGAAATCAATTTCATAATATCTGAGGTTTTTGGGTTCAGCGCTAGAATCTTCAACCACATTAAGTTTAATCATTGGGTCAGTTGATAAAATTGTGACAATCTTCTTTAGAAGCAGTCCAAAAAGTATCATCGACAAGACTTTTAACGGCTTTAAGTCTAAAACAACCGCAGCCTCAACTGCTGTTAATCCTCGCGCTGGACCGAGCGCTTCTATGGCTATTCTAGGCTTCTCATACTTAACCTTTTTAAAAACGCTAAAATAAATTAAAATTATTATAGTAAAAATGAAGAGCGCTACAGAGAAGCCAACTAATATATAGATCCATACGTTTTGGCCAAAGCTAACATATTTTTCTGGGAAGGAAACGCCGACCCAAAACTCTTCGGTAGCTGGCCAGTTACTTTTTTCCCAATAGACGACAAGTAAACCATTATCCCTATAAACGCTATCAAATTTTCTATCTGCTAAATATTTAATTTCATTCTCGTTGACTCCTTCTGGAAGAGAGACTGCAACCCTGATATCGTTTATAGGACTCTCCGCACCATCAAATGTTGATGGATAAAATTCTAATCCAACATTTCCCGGGTTCAACTCATCTCTATGAACCATTTCGGGCACAAAAGCATAAGCGATTATGGTATACGGTTTTCTTAAAATTACTGGTTTATCTAGTTGTATCTCAATGCCATAAAAGCTCGAGCTTGAAATATCTCGATATTGAAGAGTTTTGTTGCTCTCAAAGTCCCGAACATACTGAATTTCAAAGTCTCTCTTGGGCATCCCTAACAAGACTATGCCTTCAGGAGAGCCGGATGTATACGTAATACTTATATTATACAATAAGTCGATTGATCCATCACTGTTTATCCATATTCGCACCCACTCTTTATCAATT
>JAGTRH010000248.1 GCA_018396795.1 Candidatus Bathyarchaeota archaeon | reverse complement strand
AACTTAAGGATTAGGAGAATTTTCATAGAGATTATTTTATCTACCAAGTTTAGCAAAAATAAAAAGGTCTTTTAATTATATTTTCTTGTCCATCTTTCAATGTCTCTACTTGTATATTTTTCGATAACTTCTTTCAACTTAACTTCTAGGTTAATGTTATAGCTGTTTGCAAGGCATATTAAACTGAATAGTATGTCTGCTATTTCTAAACCTATGTCCTTTTGAGGCTCCATATCTTTTTTCTTCTTAATTTTCTCTCTTGCATTGATTTCCCTAGCTAACTCTCCAACCTCTTCCATTAATCTAGCCAGCATGGATAGGGGAGGCCAATAACCTTCTTCGAACTGGTTTATCCATTCATCAACGATTTCCTGAGCCTGCTTTAGGGTTAGGTGGTCCATTTTCTCACCTTTCATGTTAAACTTATATTAAAATTAATCTTTTAGTATTTTCTTGTACCATACAAACCATGGATTATCTATAAATCCTACCACATTCTTGCTAACTATTTGGCCGACGATTAATGGGAGAACTGGCATAACTCCATAGAATGATAATGTCACAAATATTACGCTGTCTAGTGTTAGGTCTAATACATCGCTTATGCTTGAACGTAGCCAGACATATGGATTAACTGAAGTATCATATTTGAAATTGTTCTCTCTTTTAAGGAACTTTTCCTTAAGTTTAGCAAACACGAAGGCGTCTAAATTAGAACATATGAGAAAAGCTATCCATGATGCCGCGGTAATTCTCACGCTTAGGCTGAAGAGAGATTTCCACGCTTCTTCAAAGGCGAAGAATGGTGCGGGGCTTAGTGAGTTGACCATAGCTATGAAAACTATCAGTAATACTTGAGTTAAGAATGCTATCAGGATCGCGACGTGCGCGCTTTTCTGTCCATAGACCTCGTTTATCATGTCTATCACCTGAGCTATGAAGGGATAGATGAACACGGCGGCTGGGGCGTAGAAGATGTATAACCCCAGATCGAACTCTATAACCCTAGTAGCCAAAACCTGTGAGGCTCCTAGGTAGATGACATAAAAACCAGTTAATGCTGCGAAGCCATGCTGGGGATATCTCTTAACTATTTGTACGGATGTGTAGGTTACTAAGGTTAAGCTTATGATCCAATAGATCCAAACCAGCATATTCAGTGCCCCTCTTCATGAGAAACTGGGGTTTTCTTAATGATCATAATCATTTTATCCTCCCCAGAAGCAAGTCTTCATACACCTTCCTCATATGAAAAACAGCTATGGCTGTCTCCTCACCTATTATACATCTACAGGCTCTACATTTTGGGCAGATCATCCACCCGCATTTTGGGCAGAGCTCCGCCTCCACCGAGCTGAACCTCTCACCACACTTGAAACAGTAGACCTCGGGCTCGGAGAAGAACCTAAGGAAGTTCTCAACAAGCCTTGAGATGGGTACACGCCTCCGCCTCGCAGCCTCCCTGGCCTTCGAGAAGACCTCCCCATCGACCGTCACGGTCAACCTGATCTTGGAGCCGGATTTATTCATACTTGTATGAAGTAATATGAATTTATATGTATTTAAGGATTTCGCCATATATCATTACCAGTCTATCTCAGATTCTAAGACTGATCAGAATCTAGCTTTTGATTGCGATGGATTATTAATAGGAGGCCCTTCTGATACCTGTTTAGTTGGTCTAGGCCTTTCATTAAGCATTAGATGGACGAGGAAAGCATAAGCATTTTAGATAACTTTGATAACCTAATTCGGTGAGTGGGTTATGACCGCAAACTCTTTTGAGATAGAAGTTAAAAATAAAATTAAATATCTTGGGAAATTGATGGGTTTTGAAGTTGAAGAAGAGTGGGCGCCGTCAACACTTAAGGAGAAATCAAGAAAAGATTTTTACATACCTCGTATTGACTTAGTTTGGTTCAAAAGAGGCGATCCGAAGTTTATTAAATTTTTAGAGAGGTTTAGGAAGCAAGGCGTTCTAGACCCTTACAGAGACATAGAGAAAGAAGTCGTCATTGGTTTTGAGTTGGAGTTAACTGATAGACAGACAAAATACATTTTAGGGGATATTTCCAATTTGTCACGACTTTGCGACTATGGTTTTATTGTCATAAAAAATGTTGAAAATCTTGTTGAAAGATCTGTTAAAGCCAGCAGAGCATTTAGCATATTGCACGGCGCCTCTAATGTCTTTGTAATTGACCCAAAAGAATTAGACAACATCATAAAACAGATTGAGAAAGAGCAAATTTAATCGATAGAAATTTAAAAACGTTTATTGTTTTTTATTATAAAGACACTCTTGATTTCATGTTGAATGAATTATTATAAGGTCCATAGAAGATAGACCTTTGTCTGTAGCAATATTCCCAGTATGAAGATCAGATCAACTAATTCGTCGACATCGGTCTCTTTAAGGCGATCAAATCCTTCTTTTCTGTATCCAAAAATTATCTTTTTTCTAGTTAGTTTTTTCATTAGTTTTGGGTGGGTTATTCCAGTTGATAGTGCTCTCCTAACCCTCTCCAGCTCTTCCGGGGTTAGTGATTCAAGCCTTGTTCTCAGGTATCTCCTGCTTCCTAGGAGGTGGAGGTTGAATCCCTGGGCTGCCAGGGCCTCAGCAACCCTTATGAGCCTTGGATCCGGCCTGGATTCTGCTATCTTGGTCATTCCGGCTTTTTCTGCGAAGGGGTTGTACTTGGCCATGACCGCGACCATCTCGATGTAAGGGGTTCCAGCTAATGGTAAGGTCTCCCGGACCA
>JAGTRH010000247.1:2479-2768 GCA_018396795.1 Candidatus Bathyarchaeota archaeon | reverse complement strand
GCAGCTATATTTGCTGCTTTCATCTTTAATATGGGCTGGAGGATGATTATCGTTGGGCTTGAAAAATTGCGCATGCCGAAAAATTTTTCCTTCTTATTAAATCTGACAATTATAAGCATACCCTTATTTTTGAGGGAATCTTTAAAAATGCTCTCGGCTAGAGAAGCGCGAATAATGAGAAAGGCCACATTAAAGGGCTTATGGAGGATTTTGGCAACCATTACTGGAGATCTTCTAATAAAGAGCTATGAGCGTTCATGGAAACTCGAAAAATCTTTAATTGCCAGGA
>JAGTRH010000247.1:0-2428 GCA_018396795.1 Candidatus Bathyarchaeota archaeon | reverse complement strand
TTTGGGTGGCTGTGAAAAATGTTACTAAGATTGGAGAATAGCCATTTTAGATATCCAGGTGGAGTGGAAGTTTTTAAGGGAGTAAACTTCTCAGTAGACACGGGGGAGGCTGTGGCATTAATGGGCCCGAATGGAAGTGGTAAGACGACCCTTCTCATGATTGCTGCTGGATTGCTCGATCCCGAAAGAGGCATAGTGCTGCTAGATGGTAAACCTTTAGGGGAACAGTTACCTGAGGCTCGTGAAAGAATAGGTTTTATGTTCCAGAACCCAGATGACCAGCTTTTTAATCCGACGGTTTATGATGAAATAGCTTTCTCTCTTAATCAGATCTGCTCTTCTGTGAATGAGGTTAACAGGAGAGTTAAAGAAGTTGCTGAAAAATTTGGTATAACACAATTGTTAGATAGACCTCCTTACAAGTTGAGTGTGGGAGAAAAACGTATTGTAACATTAGCGTCAGTAGTAGCCTATAATCCAGATGTTCTGTTACTTGATGAACCAATAGCTAATGTAAGCCCAAAAATCATAGAAAAAATTAAGCAGACCATAAAGGAATTTAAGAACGCTCACAAAGCCATAGTGATTGCGTCACATGATGTTGAATTCGTCGCGGAAACTTCTGACCGTGTTTACATAATTAATAATGGATCCATAATTGGGGGATCTGATACAAGATCTATTTTATCTGATGAAGGATTGCTTGCAATTGCGGAGATGAAGCCGCCGCTTGTTCTACAAATCTTGAAAATTTTAAAACCAGGGTTATACTATTATCCGTTAACAATTGAGCAGTTAAGGAGGTCTAATGGTAAGAGTTGATGTCTATCTTTAATGCGATGTAGATCACTATATATTCTTTCATAACAATAACTATTATATTGCCCTGGAACCTTTTACAATTTATTTTGCTTAAAGGCTATTACAGTTAACATGTAGGTTTAAAGGATGCTGGAGCAAGAGAAGAATCTCAGAAACGCTGTCTCCCTAATAATTGAGTCTGGATACCAGATTGATAGGGAAGCCTTCGAATTTTTGAGAGAAATATCGCAGGTATCGGATTTAAACCCTCTAGTTAGAAGTGTTGTTGAGGATCTCAACGCCTTACCCGAGAAACCTTTGTTTATAACCCGCGAATTTTTGGAAAGGAAAGCGAATAAAGCGGGTTTATTTGAGGTGACATCGCATCCTCGCGTTGAGACTGGAAAAACTATTTTTCAACCCTATGCAAAGGATGTTGAATCTGATTTAAGAGTGATAAGTGACCCAACTAATAAGATAAGAGCAGCTGGATCGCTTGAGGACTATATTGAGTATTTTAGGGACCGATTTAAAAAAATAAGCCAAATAATGAGGAATAGAATGGATGTCAAAGATGCCTCTACCGTGATTGATGCGCTTAAAATGCCGGAAAACTCTAAGGTGAAGTTTATATGCATGATAACTGATAAACGTGAGACTAAACATGGGATATTCCTTAAGGTTGAGGATCTCGAGGCATATGCAACAGTATTTGCCCCCTTAGAAAGAGATGAGGTATATTCAAAAGCTCAAAGAGTACTTGTGGATCAAGTTATATGTGTAAACGCTATAAAGGGGAATAAGGATCTATTTATAGCAGAGGACTTAATATTACCAGACGTCCCTTTGAAGAAGCCTAAGAAGGCATCCATTCCCATCTGCGCTGCTTTACTCTCGGATCTGCACATCGGAAGCAAAATGTTCATGAGAAATGAGTTTAGGCATTTCATACTATGGTTGAAAGGGAAGATTGGCGGAGATAACCTTAAGGAGATAGCGGGCCGTATTAAATATTTGGTGATAGCTGGAGATATAGTTGATGGTGTTGGAATATATCCGCAGCAATTTGAAGAACTAGAAGTAAAAGACATTTACAAACAATATGATTTGGCGGCGAGAATAATTGAGGAGATACCGGAACATATTGAAATTGTTGTCATACCTGGAAACCATGATGCCACCAGAAGGGCTCTTCCCGAACCAGCCATATCAAGAGGGTACGCTGAGCGATTGTACGAGATTGGGAGAGTAAGTTTTCTGGGTGATCCATCGGTTATAAGTCTGCATGGGATAAATATACTTTTATCTCATGGGCGAAGCTTGGACGATGTAATCTCAGTTGTTCCAAACATGAGTTTCATGGAGCCGGATGAAGCTATGAAGATTTTACTTCAATGTAGACATTTGGCTCCAATCTATGGAATGAGAACTCTAATAGCATCTGAAAAAAGTGATCATTTAGTTATAGAATATGTACCGGACATTTTTCATGCGGGACATGTTCACGTGATGAAATATAGCGATTATCGGGGCATACTTGTAGTGAATTCAGGCGCATGGCAGAAACAAACGGAATATCAAAAAGAGATGGGTCATATACCGAACCCTGGTATAGTTCCAATAGTGG
>JAGTRH010000246.1:978-2773 GCA_018396795.1 Candidatus Bathyarchaeota archaeon | reverse complement strand
AGGGCAGCTGGATGAGAGAAGATTCTTCTTCTAGGGCCGCGTTCTATTAAATCTTTGCGTTTCACATCTACAAGTTTCAATCCAAAAAAGAACATTCCGTCGGTTAGCACACCTAAAAAGGTTTTATCTGGGTTCTTGAGGTTAACTCTTACGTTTCTGGTTTTTACGCTATTAAATATCTTTTCGCCAATTTTTCGCTCTAGCCTGAGACAACTAATATCTGGAGAAGTCCCCCTAATCCTTAAAACCCTAACAGCAAAGCTTTCTCCATAATCAATAAACCGTGTGAAATCTACTTTTTCAACATTAAGCAAGATTTCATCTAGTGTCGCGTTGCAACTAAAAATCTCTAGGCAACAATATTTTGCTAGGGCTGACCTGAACCTTATGGCCTCAGCACATTTAGCTTCAGCCTCAACTCTCAAGAGTTGAGTCAACTCGCCTAAAACCAGATACTCGTATCCCTCAGCGCTTAATATCGATTTGATCTCAGAAAAAGGAAGCGTTGGATTTTCGCCGGAAATTAAAAAGAATAATTTAGCCACACTAATGTTCCTCTTACCAAGGTCGCGAGCTGTAAGTTAAGCCCATGATTTATTGCGCTACTTTCCCGCCTCTTTTCTCTTATACTCTTCAAGAAGCTCCTTCGCCCTGTCCATTCTGATTTTGCGCTCCTCAACCATGCGCTCAGCTATTAAATCTATTAGATCACCAGTTGCTCCGGCCATTATCGCTATATTTCTTGCATGTAGCGACATATGTCCCCTCTGTATACCCTCATGTGCAAGCGCCCTTAAAGCAGCAAGATTTTGAACCAAGCCTACTGCTGCCATAACCTCACCTAATTCTCGAGCCGATTTAACGCCTAAAATCTTTAGGGCAATCTTGGCTATTGGGTGAACCCTCGTTGCCCCGCCAATTATGCCAACAGCCATGGGCATTTCTATCGAACCAACTAAATCGCCCTCTTCATTCTTCTCCCAAACTGAGAGGGGCATATAGCGGCCAGTTCTTGCAGCATACGCATGCGCACCAGCCTCAATAGCTCTATGATCATTACACGTTGCGAGGGCGACTGCAATTATGCCGTTTAATATACCCTTATTATGAGTTGCAGCCCTATACGGGTCGGCTGCCGCAAATGCGTAAGCTTCAAGTATACCGTCAACAACTTCTTCGCCGCCAACGGCATCTTTATCAACAATAGTCCATGCTCTAGCAAGCCTCTCTGTTGCAAGATTTGAGATTATTCTCAGAAAGACCCTGCCGCCGGTTATACGCTCTATTAACGGCGAAACAGCTTCACACATCGTGTTAACGGCATTTGCACCCATGGCGTCTCTACAGTCAACTAGAAGTTCAGTTATAACCATTGGACCCCTAATTGTCTCAATCACCTTAACCCTCAAGTCTTTGGCTCCACCACCAACCGAGACGAGCATTGGATCCTGCTCATTAGCTTTCTTTAGTATCTCCTCCTTTGCTTCTAATATCGCCATCCTAGCTCTATATGGATCCTTAACCCTGACGGTCTGCACTTGCCCAATCATTATTGGCTCCGTGCTGCTCGTGAATATTCCACCCTTACTTCTCGCCATTTTGGCACCGTAGCTTGCCGCTGCAACAACCGATGTCTCCTCGATAACCATTGGGATCATGTAGTCTTTACGGTTAATTAGAAAGTTCACGGCTATGCCCATGGGCATTGGGAAAGTTCCTATAACATTCTCTATCATGCGATCCGCTAAGTCTAGACTTAGCGCGCTTGAAGCCTTGAGCATATTGGTCTCTTCTT
>JAGTRH010000246.1:0-968 GCA_018396795.1 Candidatus Bathyarchaeota archaeon | reverse complement strand
CAAACTCTTTAACAATTTTAAGTCTCTCATCAACGCTCATCTTATAGAATCCTGAAATTGCTGACGTCTTCTCCAATCTTTATCACCCAAGCATATTTCACGCGATAAAATATGAATTTAACTAAAAGCAAAGTTAATTTTATTTTTGATATATCCATTGCGCTATATCAGTTTCTTCCACAATCCCCTTCTCTTTTAATCTTCTAAGTGCTTCTACTACCTCCCAGAGGTGGCAGTTA
The DNA here is from genome assembly GCA_018396795.1 of Candidatus Bathyarchaeota archaeon. The sequence continues at coordinate 729 of JAGTRH010000246.1, read as the reverse complement.
AGCCTTCTCCATATTGCGGATAACGGCATTGGTCCAGCCTCTCTTAGAAGTCTATAAATCTCGTCTTCAATCTCATTAAGAGGGCGTCGTTCAACAAGGTAGTGATGCGGGCCCTTAATAACCCACTCCTTATCCTCTAGGCTAATTTGAGTAGACATGAGATCACTTCATATAAATAACTACTCAGTTTCTTATTTCTTATAGCTTACTTATAGGATTGCTGTCTTTTATTGCTTTTCCTCACTTGTACTACCCCTATCCTCTTCTTCAGGTTTTGGTGGCAATGTTGGTGGAGTTGTAGCCATCGCCCATCCTATCCAGGCTATGACGAAGAGGAATAAATAAACAAATAATAGAACAGGAATGATTATAGCCCATTCACTAATATAGAATTTCCAGAGCTTAACGTCTGAAGGCGATAGAAATAGTGCCCAGAAGTATACTATCATCGCTGTAACACTTAGTATGATAAGCATAGTTCCCCACACTACATCACGCATAAGACTTCCCTCTCTTTTAAGGAGACTGCATGTTTACTTAAATTTTTTAGGGATTAACTCCTTTAAACAGTTTAAAGATGCAAAAAGATATAAACGCCGTTAGAATACCGAATTTTAAGGTTTAGTTTAGCGGGGTATCTTCATGAAAATTAGAAAGCTGCAGGGAATAGCCGTTGATGTTGAGCGAACTGGCGAATTTATAACAGCTGAAGAAGGCGAGAGGTGGGAG
>JAGTRH010000245.1 GCA_018396795.1 Candidatus Bathyarchaeota archaeon | reverse complement strand
GATCGCTTAAGGGCTTAACTATTTCCCTTATCGCTTCTCGCTCTATCAATGTGTCAGCGTCAACGGTTATCACCACATCGCCGGTTGCAAACTTAAGTCCAAAGTTTAGGGCTCCAGCCTTAGAGCCGCTTGCAACATCCCTGCGAAACAGCTTTATTAAGCCCCTCTTCGCATAGGGATAAGCCAGTTCAAAGGTTCTATCGGTTGAACCGTCATCAACAACTATTATCTCCTTATTCTCGTAGTCGGCTTCCAAAGCAGCCTCGATAGCCCTGACTATCACCTTCTCCTCATTATGAGCGGGTATTATCAAAGTTATTTTAGGGGAGAAGTATGCCGTCAGCCTCTTGGGCTTAAACCTACGGTAAATGGCGTGAACTAAGAGTATTATACATTTACCAATTGAACGCATGAAATCAAATATCAAAAGAGGCCAGAATACCGCTAAAAACTCCATTGGAGTTAAATCTTTAAGCCAATCAGTAAAGCCGTTTAAAAAAGAGTTTATATAAAATAAAATCGTTAACATTTACGGCTCCAGCCAACACTTTACATAGCGAAATATGGCTTACTGTGGGGATGGCGAATCTTCACTTACTGCCCATTACCACCTGGGTTCTCTCCAAATCTCCCTCAGGTCTCGATGCTGACGATCTAACCCCTGCTTTAACCGCTAACAAAAGTCGACTGTATCCCTTCCTAGTCAACCTATACCGATAGATTGTTTTCAGGCATGCATCGTCAAAATCGAATGTTTTTCCACACCCAAAACATTCAAAATTCAAGACTGGCAGACTGAAAAAGTGCTCATTAGAGCACTTGTAAAGCGAGCTGACTCTTCTATAATCTACCCCCAGCTGTCTAAGCTTCTTCCCACACTTTGGACATATAAGTTCACCATCACCCCTATGAAAGTTAAACTTGAAATCCACCCCACCACAGTTCATATGCTCTATGGCTTCGCCTTTAGTCAGCTGGCTACTTCCACATTGTGGACACTTAAGGAGGAGGTTTGGCTTAAGTGAGCCACAGAATGGGCATGCAGTAATTGAGTGTAAGGGCTTAGCCTCAACAAAGCCTGCGTTAACAAGCTCATTAAGCGTTGAAAGCATCTCTTCGAACTGTGCATAATGGCTCTGACTAAGCAGCCACTCCAACTCATCAGCATTTAAAGTTTCATGTGCAGAGAATAAATCAGCCAGCTGTAAAACTGCCTTAACACTAACATTTCTCGGAAGACTCACTTCTAAGGCAACTTCCTCAATGGTTCTTATTAACCTATCAAAGTCAGACTCATCCTTAACGATATAATCTTTTGCACCAAGCTTCATGGCTTCAACGGCGATTCTCTCACTGCCCCTTCCGGTAACGAAGATAACAGGCGTAGTAATATTTCGCCCTTTCAGCATCTCAAGAAACTCGATTCCAGTCATGCCTGGAAGCCTATAATCCAAGATTATAAGATCAAAGTCCTCCTTGCTAATCCTATTTAAACCCTCAAATCCATCGCTAACGGTTACTAACTCAAAGTTTATCTTGCTCTTTCTCTCAAGCAGGTGCCTGAGAATTATCTGGTCATCTTTAGTATCCTCAACATAAAGTATCCTAAACTTGCCCAAATCCTCAACAGCCCTTGAACCTTGTTTAAATGCTTCTGAGGCGCCCAATCATTGGACCCCCCATTATAACGTCATGTGGGTATTTCCGAAGTCTCAAACCAGTAGCGCTTAATCTCCTCCATAACTCTTATAAAGTCCTCGAACTTAACCGGCTTCACAATATAACTATTGCAACCCAACTTATATGCAAGTTCGATATCCTCACTTCTATCCGAAGAAGTAAATACTATAACCGGCAGAATCTTTAATCTCTCGTCTCTCCTCAGCTCCCTTAGAACCTCAAAGCCATCCACCTTAGGCATCTTTAAGTCGAGTAAAATTAGGGATGGCAGTGTGGCATCCTTACCGTTATTCTCTCCTCTAAGGATCTTTAGGGCTTCTTCCCCATCATTAACAACTATTAATCTCCCGACAATGTTCACTTTGCTCATAGCTCTCCTAGTTATCAATATATCGTCTATATTATCCTCAACAAGCAGGATCGTGTAATGCGAAGATGTTCTCCTAATCACTTTCTTTTGCCTCCATGTACCCATACTTTCTAGGTATAGCGAAACTGAACGTGCTTCCGACACCGATAACGCTTTCAACCCAAATCCTCCCACCCCAACCTTCAACTATCTTCTTACAAATTGCCAGGCCAGCGCCAGTTCCCTCATACTCTTCGCTTGAATGCAACCTCTCAAATAGGTTGAAAATTCTGCTGAGATGCTCACTCCTAACTCCAATACCATTATCTTTAACTTTGAAAATATACTCCTCAGGTTTTTCCTCACATGAAACCTCAACTATTGGAACCTCAGATTTATTGAACTTCAATCCATTATCAATCAGATTTGCAAATAGCTGCTTAATCCAAACCCTCTGAATATAGAGAACAGGAAGTTTACCAACAATTATTCTCGCCCCCTTACCATCAACTAACGGCCTGAAATCCTGAATGATCTCATCCAGAATCTCATTCAAATCGACCCTTTCAACCTCCATAAATTTCCGGCCAACCCTCGAGAGCAATAGCAAGTCCTCAATAAACTCACTCATCCGCGTTGCTGCAGCATCGATCCTCTTCAAATACTCCAACCCCTCACCCTCAAGCTTGTCACTATAATCCTCCAGGAGGAAGGATACGTAGGATCTTATGGCTCTTAAGGGAGCCTTTAAATCATGCGAAA
>JAGTRH010000244.1:817-2798 GCA_018396795.1 Candidatus Bathyarchaeota archaeon | reverse complement strand
GTATCAATATTTTCTCCTTAACAACTTTAACCTCTTGAGAGATTTTCTCACAACCACCTATTTGTCCCCCCCAAAATATACTTTGGGAAAATATATATTTAAAATTTTACTTTGTGGCTTAATTCTTTATTGTTGAACCTCTTTTCTAATCGATATCTTCTCTCATAGGTTTGAACATGTTATATATGTATGCTTAGCATGTTTTCTCAGTATAGGCGCTTCATCTCCTACTATTAATCCATTAAGAAAGCCTATGCTGAGGAAGGGTTCGCCGTGCCTAATCAACCACTCACCAACAAATTTCTAATACATAACCTGAAAAACCGGCAAACAGAAAAATTTAGATTCGTCTACAATCTAATTTCTAGAGGAGCGATATTTGAGGGAGCCGGAATGACCTGTAGAGAAGATGAAGATTTTCCTGAGGGAGTTCAGAGATTAATAGATCTTTTAGGCGAGCCGGAGGAGGGAGAACTGAACTTCGCTGGAGGAAGAAAAGAAATGTCCAGGATAGCCGCTCTCAAAGAACTTAAACGCCTTGAAGATTTAGGGATTATAAATAAGTCTGAGATGAGGGGTTGGGTTAACACGCATGTACATACAAATGAGTCTTTCAGCATCTTTAGGTCGCCTACTGAAGCGGTTTGGAAAGCTTACAGGGAAGGTATGGAGATCTTTGGGATAAATGACCACTACACAATAGCAGGTCACAAAGAGTTCCGTGAGGCGTGCGGAATCTTAGGTTTAAAAGCAACATTTAGTATAGAAGCCTTAGCCATGTGCGAAGAGGCAAGGATTAAAGGTGAGCGTTATAATGATCCCGAAAATCCTGGCAGAATGCGGAGGTCTCTTAGGGAGAGATATAGGAAAATGACGGATAAGGCATCTTTAATATTGAGGAGGCTCCACCCATCCATAAATTTAACATTTGATGATGTGTTAAAGTTCACTCCCCATGGGAACGTCACTGAGAGGCACATTGCGCAGGCAATGGACTACATAATTACTAAGGACCTCCCGGACATAAACCAGCGGAGAGAATTCTTAAAGAAACTTTTAAGTGTAGAGATCCCTATCGAGGACTTATCATCCAGCGGTAAACTGCAGGACCTCATAAGGAGCAAACTGCTAAAGGCTGGGGGGCCATCTTATGTTGAAGAGGACCCTGAGGCGTTTCCAAGCCTTGAAGAGATGGTTTCCCTTTTTAGGGAGTATGGGGCGATACCTACATACCCAGTTCTCGGGAATCCCGTAACGGAGAAAGAGGGAAACCTTGATGCCTTATTTAATGAGGTTGAGAAATCTGGGATATATGCCATAGAAGTCATCCCGAAAAGAAACACTGAGGAGAGACTTATAGAGATTCTTGAAGCTGCTGAAAAACATTGTTTCCCCATTTTTAATGGAACAGAACACAATACGAAGAGGATGGAGCCGCTTGTGGATAAATTCTCCAAAGACCCGCGTTTCATTCCAATATTTAGGAGGGGTGCTCACTTATTGCTTGGACACCAATTCCTCTCAATATATGCTGGTGTGGGCTATATTGACGAAGAAGGAGGGCTAACCTTTAAGGATAGAAATTTTGGGAGGGCTTTCTTCTCCTTAATAGGTAGGATAACATGGTCAGAAGACACCCTAGAATGGTTCCTTAATATTGGAAGGGAGAGGGTCTTTAAGCTGGCGCTTGGAATCTATGCTACGCTGGATGGGGCAGAACATGAATGGACCGTTAAACAGGGTTTTAGAATGCCGAAAGAAACGATTGATGAAGTTAATCTAGAGAATGAAAAAGTATATTTCACTTCTGAATCTGCAAAAAACATTTTCAAGAATAGGGTGAAGGAGTTCTTCGTTAGGAAAAATTAAATTCTCTCATCTAAAACATCGCTGATGACGCAGAGAATGATGAAGATTTAGCGCATAAGATAAAAATGTCGGGTGGGTGAGGGAGATTCTATTCTTTAAGAAGAAGGAAGCA
>JAGTRH010000244.1:0-779 GCA_018396795.1 Candidatus Bathyarchaeota archaeon | reverse complement strand
GTAGGTTATAGGGGGCCTCTAAAAGAGATTTCACCCTTTGCAAGAACTTTGCGGCGATTATACCGTCAATGACCCTATGATCCGCCGACAACGTTAGAGTTACCATTTTCCTAACCTCGATTTTATTATCAATTACAACTGGTTTATCCTTTATCTTTCCCACAGCCAGTATAGCCGTCTCCGGCGGGTTTATTATAGCGATGAATGAATCTACATCAAACGTTCCTAAATTGGATATTGTGAAGGTTCCTCCTACAAATTCATCTTCCCGGAGCTTCTTTTCTCTGGCATTATTAACGAGTCTATTTATTTCAGTAACTATCTGAATGAAACCCATCTTGTCAGCATTCCTCAACACTGGGACTATTAATCCATCTTCTAGCCCAACAGCTATGCCTATATTAATATCTTTAAATATCTTGATATTCTCTCCATCGTATGTGGCGTTGATCTGCGGGTGCTCTTTTAATGCCATGGCAACCGCCTTAACTAATAAATGGGTTGGTGAGAGCCTGACGCCGGTTTTCGCCTCAATCGTGGGCATCAAATTCTCCCTTAATTTCATAGATTCTGTCATGTCAACCTCGATACCCACGTAGAAATGTGGGATGTTAGTTTTGCTGTAAACCATCCTTTTGGCGATGGCTTTACGCATACTACTCATGGGGACTACTTGAAACTCTTCAGAAGGCATGGTCGGTGGTGGTGGAGCGACGGCAGCTCTGCTGGCCAAATAATGCAATACGTCATCCTCAGTGATCCTTCCCCCGGGACCGGTG
>JAGTRH010000243.1:310-2815 GCA_018396795.1 Candidatus Bathyarchaeota archaeon | reverse complement strand
AAAGTATGTCAGCCTTAATAATATGTGCGTTTTCCCAATGCCTAAGCCTTTCTTTGGCCTTCCTTAGACAACCTACATAACCCCCCTTTTCTTCTTCACGGTCCATTAAGACTAACTGTCGAGCGTGTGGAGCGAGTTGGTTAGACCATACCCCGCTCCCTCCGCCTAAGTCAAGAACAACATCATCCTTATTTATATTGAGCTCTTGAAGAATAACAGATGAGAATAATCTAATATATCTAACACCTAGAATCTCTCTAAAGAGATCTAGATAATGATTCATATGCATACTATGCATCAGATTTGAGCTCATATGTCTAATACTAACATTAAATTGAAGTATTACCAAAAGAAGGATGACTAATAATATAGATAAAACCGTGATAACTTTACTAAGACTGTATAATAATTGAGGTTCATATTCAATCATCAAACTGTAATTGCCCGGCGAGTCAAAATACCAGCCATTAGCATACAGGTTTACAGTAAAGTGAACAGGTTGTGTCTTTCCATTAAGTGATCTTAATTTCCAACGAGTATCAAATGATTGGCTAAAAACTAGGGTGAACGGCTGTTGTGCAGTAATATTTATCAGATATGATGTCTTATCAGCTCGTATGTAACTCGTTTCAGGCTTGGTTCCCATCAATCTGCTCTGTTTAATATCTATTTCTAATCGTCCAATCTGGAAACCGTCAATCCAATAAGTCAGGCGAGGATTTTCGATGGGCTCATAGATTTGCAAAGAGATCCTATTGATCTCTGATATGTCAATAGATGTCTTCCTCTCGAACCCCTCGTGTAGGTTTATCGTAATTTTTTTCCATTCATTAAGAGAACTTTCGGATAAATTTAAATGCCATATTAGTTGATGGTCTTCAAGATCAACTATGTAAAATATCAAATCTTCTGGCTCATGGGAGGTCTTAAACCAAAAGGAAACGAAGTCTATGTTAGACCAGTCCCAGACACCCGGAGGATCATACATAACTTCTGATGGCGGTCGTGGATAAGTTGAGTTACTCTCAATCCTAAGGCTACCTACACCTTCTTTGAAATCCGTTGTGTCAACACTTACGGATTTCGTTTGCCATGAGTTTATGTGGTTGTCATTATCCAGTGTAGCAAGAATACTCCATTCAACTCGAGAGTTAACATCCATTTTGCTAAATGGATGAACGTTAACTGATTCCCCTTTAATAATAGCTATCTCGGAAGGGACGAACTCATCTTTTGAAAAAATTTCTCTCTGAAGTATGGACCAATTAATAAGAGGAGATACGCAAATATGCTGATTTACAGCATAGATAGGTAGCTCCTTATACATTGGATTTAGATAGAAGAGTAATTTTCCAAAAGATTTAACGTATATGAAACTACTTACATCTAAAATTTTTTTAATCCGTCTCGGGCTACTAAAATCAGGCACATCTGATACATCCTCGCTTAAAACAATGTACTTTACACCTAAGAGAGCTAGAGCACGATCAATACCTGCTGTCTGATTGCACAAAATAGAATCATATATATCCCAAACTATTGATGTTGTTAACTCAGGTGTTAATGCCCCACCATACTTTCTCAGAAAAGCTACATCATCAATTACTGCCTTAGGGAAGATGTTGTAAGATATAGAAGTAGAAACATACTTTGGATTAGGTCCCCAATCATATTTTCCTATAGCTTCTTGCGGCAACATGAAAAGCCTAAAGTTGCCTTCTTGAATGGCCAGCCATGCTCTTGCGTCATGGTAATATGCAGGAATTTCCATCTTATCTAGGACACCACCTAGGTTGCCGGTTAACATTGGCCATGAGTTTGCCAGAATCAAGATGAACGTCCCACCAAGAACTATCATTGTTTTAATGGTTTTTTGTTGCTTGCCAAGAAAAGTGCACACTATCGAGACCGATAAACCTAACAGTATAGAAGAGCCAAGTATCGCAACTTGTGAGAATTTGTAGGGATCCTTGAATACTCCGGCAAGGGGAACGGATTGGATGAGCCATTGGTATATAGTTCCGAACGGAGGATTCAGACCCGCCGCGAATCCCACGTAAAGAATGATGGGGATTGCGAGCCCGATCACCCGCTTATCTCTTGGTTTAAGAATAAGGCTTAAAATTGAGAGCGAAAATAAAACAATGCCTGTGATAGTGAAAATAGGAGAAGTAACCCACTCATTCCAGTCAGCCCAAGCAAGAGGGGTATACTGAATTCCAAAACCTTGGAAGGCGTATATTCTCAGATTCCATAGTTGATAGCCGCTTATTATCTGAAGCGTATCAATGTTATAACCTGCCGAAGCTATTTCCGCTAGAGCGCCTGTGTTCATAAGATCATATACTAATGGCACAATCCACCAGCTGTTAACCAAAAGGCTCATTAAGCCAATGAAGAGTAAAAACAGAAAATTCGTGGCTGGCTTCTTATTAGGTATAGGCCTCTTTAGGAGGATTTGGACAAGCGCATATAAAACCATGAACATAAACATCAGAATCGTAA
>JAGTRH010000243.1:0-300 GCA_018396795.1 Candidatus Bathyarchaeota archaeon | reverse complement strand
AGTTCCGGATGCATAGGGAGCCAGAATAAGGTTGACATCGAAGCAAGTAACCCGTATCTTACCTTCTTCCATTCATGATGGGCCATGGCCTTGATTAGAAAGGCAAATACGAAGGGGAAAGCGGACATTCCTATTATGTGAGGCCACGCTCCTTGGTACATTCTCTTAACAATCACAGGATTTATCATATAGAATACGCCCGCTACTAGGCCCGCCAACCTTCTAGCCCTTTCGTCTGAAAAATGGTATTCGATAAGTAATATGATCCCCACCCAAAAGAGAGAAATACTATTGTCATTT
>JAGTRH010000242.1 GCA_018396795.1 Candidatus Bathyarchaeota archaeon | reverse complement strand
CCGGGGATTTTCCCTCGGCAAGGATTATTTCCGGCACCCCGCTACGCATCTGCCTGTTGACGTCCAATTTTGCAGCTTCCCCGACTTCCTCTATCGCCGTTAGCTTAATTAATTTCTCAGATTCTTCTATTGAGATTTCCCCATTAATGAGCCTAATTAGAATACTCCGTAGGTCCATGGACATCATATGCAACCTCAACAAACAAGGTTTATATTGGTATTTTTATATCTTACTTATTACCGCTTGAATGTGTGAAAAAACAAAATGTTTAGAGAGAGAAAAGTTCTTGTTATAGATTGTCAAGTGGCGGGCATATCTGGAGATATGGTTGTTGGAGCATTACTCGATTTAGGAGCCGATGAAGCAAAGGTTGTGGAAGCAATAAAATCCGTTAAAGATTTCACTAGTGGATGCGTTTGCCTTGAGGTTACCATTGAAGATGTTGTCAGGAGAGGTGTGCATGCTAAAAGGGTCGATATAAGAGCTGAGGAAAACCACGAAATGCCAGGTTTAAATCTTATAGAAAACACTGTTAAATGCCTAGATCATCTTGAACTTTCGAGAAAGGCTAAAGAGTTCGCATTAAACTCGGTAAAAACTCTTGTTGAAGCAGAATCTAAAATCCATGGTGAACCAGCAGAGAGGGTTCATTTACATGAAGTTGGCTCCATTGATACCCTTGCAGACGTCGTTGGAACAGCTGCAGCAGCTGACAATTTAGGAATTTTTAATATGAAAGTTCACTCAACCCCAGTAGCCGTCGGAGGCGGCGTATTTAAATTTTCTCATGGTATAGTTTCAAGTCCCGCTCCAGCGACTGTCGAAATACTGCGGTCAAAGGGTTTTCCAATGATTGGCGGTCCAATTAATAGCGAGTTGGCGACCCCGACTGGTGTTTCATTGCTGGTTAACTTGGCGGAGAGGGTTACTCAATTTTATCCTTTGATGAGGGTTATCTCTACCGGTTATGGTGCTGGCGCAAGAGACTTTAGTGAATTACCCAATGTACTCAGGATGACAATAGGCGAGACCTTAGATTATAAGGTTCTGAGAGATGATATCTTCGTATTAGAAACAAACGTCGACGACATAACTGGCGAGAACATCGGATACCTTATTGATAAAATGCTTCATGAAGGAGCTAAAGATGTGAGCATCATACCCATATTCTCTAAGAAGAATAGGCCGGCTCACATAATCAAAGTGCTTACAGACAGATCGGATGTGGAACGCTTAATAAATATGTTAATCGAGGAAACCGGCACATTGGGTGTAAGATTATATCCATGTGAAAGAAGAATTCTGGCGCGAGAGATAATTCCAGTACAGGTTTCAATAAATGGTTTGGAAACAACAGTCAATGTTAAAGTTGCCAAGGATAATAATGGAAGAATAATCCGAATAAAACCAGAATACGAGGAAATTAAGGCATTAGCGGAAAAAACCTTCATGCCCCTACGGGAAATCGTAAGGATTGTTGAGACGAACGCCATAATGCTATTGAGAGGTAAAACTGATTGAAGAGCCTTCAGGAAAAATATGAATTATTAAAACGCTTCATCATAGATAAAGGGTCAGACGGCGTTGTCATAGCGTTCTCTGGTGGCGTGGACAGCTCAACTTTAGCTGCCATCTGCCATAACATTCTAGGAAAGAAGGCAGTAGCTGTAACCGCGGTTTCACCATTGTACCCGCCGGAAGAGGTTGAAGAAGCCAAAAACTTCGCCCAGAAAATAGGCATAAAACATATCCTTATAGAAACTAATGAGTTGAGTGACGAAAACTTCGTCAAGAACCCGGAGAACCGATGTTACTACTGCAAAAGAGAACTATTATGCCAGCTACAAAAGGTTGCGAAGCAATTAGGGTTTAAAGCCGTATTTGAGGGAACCAATTTTTCAGATTTAAGCGGCCACAGACCCGGCTTCAGAGCTGTGAAAGAACTGGAGAACGTATTCAGTCCTTGGGCGGAAACCGAATTTACAAAGGAAGAGATACGGGCTTTGGCAAGAAGCATGGGTCTTTCAGTCCACGATAAGCCTGCTTTTGCATGTTTAGCATCTCGGATACCTTTCGGCGAATTGATCACTATCGAGAAGCTAGATATTATTAGAAAAGCTGAACGGTTAGTAAAGGAGATAAGCGGGGTTAAGCAAATTCGGGTTAGAAACCATGATGGGTTAGCAAGAATAGAAGTAGGCAGAGAGGAACGCATCTTATTCTTTAACATCAATCTGTTAGATAGAATCGCCATCGAACTTAAAAAACTAGGCTTCAAATACGTTACGCTCGACTTGGAAGGATACAGATCGGGAAGTATGCTTAACACACTAAAAAATCACTAACACCATAAATACATCACAAATTATATTTTAGGATTAGCGATTATTCATTTGGTGATTCAATGACCAGAAAAATAGGGGTAACACGTTTTAGCGTTTCACTCCCACCAACACTCGTTGAAGAGTTTGATAGAGCTTGGAGGAGCATGAATTATAAGAACCGTTCAAAAGCAACTCATGATGCCATACAATCCTTCATAACAGAGTTTACATGGACCAATAGAGAAAATGAGAGGGCGGCTGGCGCTATACTTGCCCTATACTATTTAGATAAGCCGAACCTATTAGAGGGAATCGTAGGCGCCCAGCATAAATTCATTAACATCGTCTCGTCAACAATGCATATACATTTAGAAGAAGATAAATGTCTAGAAATAATAGCCGTTAACGGAAATGTAAAAGAAATAAAGAGTTTAGCTCAAGAGTTAATGGCTAAAAAAGGTGTTAAACAAGTTAAGGTCGCCGTAGTTACTCCATAACTTATC
>JAGTRH010000241.1 GCA_018396795.1 Candidatus Bathyarchaeota archaeon | reverse complement strand
GTAAATCGCTCATTATCCAGTTGCCTATCTCTTTAGGCTTATTGTATAATTTCACACATTCCTCAAAGAAGCCTGCGAGATATTTTGAGCTAACCAAGACTTCAGCGTCATATTTCGGTAGGCTATACATGCTCATGAAGCGCTTAACTCTGTCATCCGGAAGCTCCGGCATCTCTGACCTAATCTCTTCAATTAACTCCTTACTTATCACTACTGGAACGAGATCTGGCTCCGGGAAGTACCGATAGTCTTGCTCCTCCTCCTTAGCCCTCAAGGATATGGTTATTCTGCGTAGTTCATCCCAATGCCTAGTTTCACGTTTAACTGCAATACCCTTCTCAATTAAACTTCTCTGCCTAATGATTTCAAAACTTAATGCTCTCTCAACCTCTTTAAATGAGGTTATATTCTTTACTTCAACTCTGGTTCCGCCTGCCAAGGATATATTCGCGTCGCAGCGCATTGCTCCTTCGAGGCTGCCATCAAATATCCCCAGATGCTCAAGAATATTCTTAAGCTTCTGCAGGAAGAGCCTAGCCTCTCTTGGAGACGCTATATCCGGCTCAGTTACTACTTCGAGTAGGGCTATTCCAGAACGGTTATAATCGACTAAGGTGTAGGGTGATTGATCAATTGAGCCAATATATATGAGTCTACCAGGGTCTTCTTCGAGGTGAACTCTGCTTATACGGATTTTCCTAATATGCTCTTGCTCCTCAACATAGAGGTAGCCGTCGACGGCTAAGGGTACCCCACCAGCCTTATCATACTGCGTTATCTGAAAGTTTTTGGGTAGATCAGGGTAGAAATAGTTTTTTCTGAAGAATAACATCTTCTTGGAGATTTTACAGTTTAGTGCTAGCGCCGCCATGACAGCATATCTAACAGCCTCCTCATTTAGGACTGGAAGAGCTCCTGGAAGCCCTAAACAGACTGGGCAGACTAGTGTGTTAGGCTCTTTACCCCTATAATCGGAGGGGCAGCTGCAGAAGAGCTTGCTCTTTAAGCTAGTTAACTGTACATGGACTTCAAGTCCTATCTTAACACCTTCTCCTAAACCCGTCATTACACGTCAGCTTCGCAGCAATCTAAAAATATTCAATGTGTAAATACCTTATAAAACCATTTCCCCCTTCATCGAGGTGAATGAAAGATGAGCATTAAAGTTAATGTTGATTTCCTAGCCAAAGACGCCATTAAAGCTGTTAAAAGGGGCGACGTCATCATTGTGGTAGATGTGTTAAGATGCTCTTCAACAATTATTACAGCCTTGGCTAATGGGGCTAAGGCGATAATACCTGTGAAAACCCTAAGCGAAGCTAGACGGATAAGATCTAAGAACCCGGACTATCTCTTGGCTGGGGAGAGAGGCGGCTTAAAGCCCCGCGGCTTTGAACTTGGAAACTCACCGCTAGAATACATCCCTGAAAGGGTCTCTGGAAGAACAATAATTTTGACGACGACTAGTGGGACAAGAGCCTTAACTTATTCGACTGGTGTTGGGTGGATTCTTGTAGGTGCACTCTTAAATGCGAAGAGTGCGGCTGAGAGAGCTGTTGCGTTGGCTGAAGAGGAGGGGGTGGGCATATCTATAGTGCAGTCTGGTACAAATGGGATGTTTTCTCTAGAAGATTTTATGGGTAGCGGTGCGATAATTGACAGAATTCTTAAGGAGGGACTTGATTTAACTGATTCGGCGCACGCAGCCCTCCTAGCGTTTAAGCAATCTGAAAAAGACTTGTATAATAATTTACTTAAAAGTAGCCACTCCAAGAGGTTAATGAAGATTGGTTTTGGCAAAGATATAAAGTTTTCATCTCAGCTGGATATCTTCTCAATAACGCCGATATACAAAAATGGTGTGATTAAAGGCGGATAAAATAATCTTCGAAAGAAGAATGGAGGTGGTTAAGCGATAAACGCCAGCTGAATTATATGTTCATCACCACTTTGAGTTTGCATTCAGTTGTCAGAGCCTTAATTTCGTCGCCTTCCTGCTTAACTTGAACATCTCCCGATATCACTGGCATTGAACTAACTCTTATCGTTGTGACGTTTGGGCTTTTCCACGATATTTCATAGTCGCCGCCGGGTTTCTTTGTTATCGTGAAGCCCCCGAATATCTCATACTCGTATGCTGATTCCGACTCTTCCGGCTTCTGCTCCTTCTTTTTGCCGAATAACCTCATTTCCCAATCACCTTAAAGAATTATTTTAATAGGCATGGAGAACTTAAACCTATCGCTTTTAGGCAATGTACGAATGCTCTATCTTCTCGAAGTTCCTTATTATCACCACATCACTGCTATCAAGATACCTCTCATCTCTATATTCTAGTATGGTTGGCGCAGGCGGCTCCAAACTCATTTTAACTGTTGGATGATCCTCCCCAAAAATTTCTCTACATATTTTGTGGGTTAGCCCTCGAACCTTGTTTTCATCTAAGAAACCTAGTGAGTGAAGATATTCGTGTAAGAGAAGAGAGAAGATAAAGGAATTATAATCGTTTCTCGATATTAGGACCTTGCTCATCACGTCTATAAGCAGCTTGTTCAGAACTATGCTGTTGGAGCCAGTCTGATAGTAAGCGCCTACCTTAAGCGGCAGACTCTTAAGATATAAGAGCAAACCCACTCTATGTAAGCCGAGAATCTTCTTCACGGATTTCTTTACTAAATCAAATATTTCGCCATAGCTCTCGCATCTTTCAAGTTCTTCAGTAAAGCAAGGTTCATCCAATGTTATCCCGTAATTTCTTTATAATCATATAAATTTCACTCTAAATCATTATTTAAGAGTTCACTATTGTTCAATAATTTGAATCTTGCTTATCTCCATTGGATCCCATCCGGCGATATTGGTTTAA
>JAGTRH010000240.1 GCA_018396795.1 Candidatus Bathyarchaeota archaeon | reverse complement strand
CCTCATGCGGGAGGTTAAGATCGGCGTATTAAGGCTTTTTACGAGGCTAGGGCGCTTCATGATTCCGAGATATCTTTTCTACTCAATCTGGTTCTCAACGATGCTCATCTTCTACCTAGTCTTTTATGGTCACAGCTGGAGCATTCATAATATTGTGGCTATAACGTTCGGCATAATAGCATGCGCTATTTTCTGGGTTGAAACGATAAGGCTTTGGATGGATAAGCCATTTTAACCATTGGGAATTAATTTTAAGCCATAGTCTTAAAGCTGAGACTCCCTTTTATTTTAATAAGTATTTTGCCTTCTTAAGTTCATTTTTGAAGTTTTAGAGTTTCTTCAGTAGCTCTTCAAGATTTTATCAATTGGTAGTGTTTGATCCTTGAGAGGCAGATGGATTTTTCCAGAATTTTTGTTAGACTGATTAAAGAGGGCTTCAACCATATTTCATAACATTGTTTTGAAACTTCTCTTCCCCTAACCTATAACAGGATTCAGTTGTCATTTAGCTTAGCGCCCTTTCTTTTAACTTTAAGGAGGGATGCTATCCAAGGCACGGCTAAAACTAATCCTAAGGGAATTGTTATTTGACTTATGGTTTGCATTTTAACCTTTGGCGCCATTGTTCGGAATATATAGCCTTCAATGCTAAATTCAACAAGGTTTGGATTTGGGTTATGAAGGATCAGCGTGATGTTTGTTATTTTTGTTGAAACATACTCTAGTGTCGTTTTGCCATTCAAGGTTATTTTTTCCATAGCTTTTACTTGCGGGTTTGCTTCTAAATATCCCAAGAGATAAGTTTCTTGTCGGAAATGCATTGGGTCGGCTGTGGGTTCCATGGATATTTTTTCGTTTATCCATTCGACAATGGTTTGGATGCTTACTCTAAGCAAATAGGCTTTTATAGTATCATTTGCCGTGATGCTAATGCTCAATTCTTCTTGTGATGTTGAAAGTCTTCCATGATAAGGTATTGTCCACGTTTTTCCTTCGATACGACCATGACTTTGGAAACTTTTGAGGGACGCCGATGGGATTAGCGAGACTAAGAGTATGGCGCATCCAATAGCTATTAGGGTTGTTCCTCCCCGCCCAAGCAGGACAATCCATCTCTTCACAAGCTGAACCTCCTACAAAAATAGATATAGGCTACTGCAAACGTGAAAATAGTGATTAGATAGCTGACTATGGTATATCCGGCAACTTCTAGGAATATTGGGGCCCAGAACTCGCTGGCTCCGGGATAAGCTTGCATGCCATAATATAAGTTTAGGGCAGTGCTTGGATAAAATATTGAGAGGAGTTTTAGGGTTGTTGGAGATTTTGTGGCTAACGCCATGAACATTAACATGCTTGACGCTATTGAGAACATAAAGTAGAGGGCTATGCCGAAAACTAGGGCTAAGCCCCCTCTCCTCAGAAGCAAGGTTGCCAGCAATATTATGCCCGAGATGAAAAGCATAGGGCTTAAGTTTGCAGCATACGTCAGCAACACGGTATCGAAGTGTTGGGAGATGGCTTCCGGAGCCAACAAATATAATGCTGAGATTTGAACGCCAAGTAAAATAAGAAGTGATAAGATTATAGATGAGAGAAGTTTCGCTGACAGAATTGAATGCCTTTTTAATGGATAAGATAGGTAGGTTTGAATCACCCCTTTTTCTATATCGCTTCCAAATTCATATGCGAGGTTTTTAAAAATAAGGATCATGAAGGCAAAAAGAGATGGACCGAGCGCGGAGAAGGTTAAATTATAGGCTATGTTCTCTCCGGAAATTCCCTCTGTTGAGAAATATGCTCCAGGACTTGCAAATGTAAATGTTGCTAAAGCGTAGAGGAAAGCGAATACTTCGAGTATGGGAAATCTATAGTCTTCATTTAAGGCTAAAGAAAGGATTTCTAGAAATGGTTTACCCCTATCCCTTTTCATAGTTAAGTGCCTCCAGCTTGTTTGCGCTAACAACTAACCTATAAAGTTCCTCCAGGGAGGCGCTTCCAGTTTCAATTTCATACATTTTCGCCTTAACCTTCCTAGCCAATTTAGAGATGTCTTCATAAAACTCCTCCTCTCTCCCTCTTGTAACTCGAATAGAGATCCCTTGAGCATCAATTTCCAATTTTTCCACATATGAGAGCTTTCTAATTTCTTCAGAAAGTTCTGTGGGCTTATCTGTTGAGATTCGAATTATTCCAACACTATATTTCTCGTAAAGTTCTGTTAGTTTTCCAAAAGCCCAAACTCTACCTCGATTAATTATGGCTACGGAATCGCATACTCTGCTTAATTCAGGAAGTATATGCGAGGACAAAAGAAACGTGACCTTCTCATCTTTGTTAAGGTTCAGGACTAAGTCTAATAATGCGCTCCTAGATTGGGGATCAAGGTTAGATGTCATCTCATCCGCGATAACCAGTTGCGGATAATTGATTAACGCATGGGCGATGGCGAACTTTTGAAGCATCCCAGCTGAGAGAGCCTTAATGGCGCGGTCCTGAACTTCCTGTAAATCTACTAGTCTTAAAACTTCAAGGGCGCGGGACTCGGGTACACCAAAAATCCTACAAGTCCTTCTCAAATAATCAATTACTTTCTGGTGGGATGGAAAGAAGGCTTTTTCGTAGACCACTCCTATTAAAGTGCGGATTTTAGGGTTATCCCAAGGGTCCTGCCCGAAAACCTCTACCCTCCCATCGTCGGGTTTTAACAAACCTAGAATAATCTTAATAGTCGTGGTTTTCCCGGCTCCATTTGGCCCTATCAAGCCGGTAACTGAACCCTCATTAAGCATTAAACTTAAACCGTCCACGGCCCTTACTTTTCCATAACTCTTCACAAGATTCTCAGCTACCACCGAGGGCAAGGCAA
>JAGTRH010000239.1 GCA_018396795.1 Candidatus Bathyarchaeota archaeon | reverse complement strand
TAAGTTACCATTTGATAATGCCCTTAATGCGATACTTTAAAATAGTTTAAAGTCCAAGATATATTGAAGGTATCGGAGAATGAATAAAAATAATTTAGCAATAATATTCGTTGCTTTAATGATTTTGGTGACAATTTTATCATTAGCATGGAGTGTTGAATTCAACTGGCCGGATTACGTGCATGTAGATTATGGTTTTCCATTAACTTGGGGTACACATATACTGAACACAATTCATGGTCCCGTTGATATATGGAAAGTTAACTTAGAGTTTCTCATATTGGATTTAGTTGTTTGGCTCTGCATATTAATTGCTGGGCTTTTCGTAATTCTTCACGTTAAAAAATAACTTAATATTCCAGAGCTTAATGATAGCAATGTATTACACTTAATTGTTAGGGTGAATGGGAGGCATCCTCTTGGTTAAGGTGACAATTATAGGCGCTGGAAGCCATGTTTTCTCGAGGCGTCTTATAACGGATCTATTGTCTTATCCTGAGCTGAGAGATAGCACTATAACGCTGATGGATATTGATAAAGAGAGACTTGATCTCATAACAGCTTTCGCGAGGAAACTCGTTGAACAATACGATTTTAAAACTAGGATTGAGTCGACTACTGATAGGCATGTAGCACTTGATGGAGCAGATTATGTAATAGTTTCCATCAGGGTTGGAGGTTTTGATGCATATAAGCTTGATCTTGAGATTCCAGCGAAGTATGGGGTTATACAGGGTATTGGAGATACCATAGGCCCTGGTGGGGTTTTTTATGGGCTCCGTCATGTACCAGCAGTCTTAGATATATGTCATGATATGGAGGATTTATGTCCACATGCCTTGCTCATAAACTATACAAACCCGATGGCTATAATATGCTGGGCTGTAAACGATTATACCCGCATAAAGTGCATCGGATTATGCCACAGTGTTCAGGGTACGGCTGCTGAACTAGCACGATACCTCGGCGTCTCAGTTGAGGAGCTATCTTACTGGGTTGCTGGCATAAATCATATGGCTTGGTTTCTTGAGCTAAGGTGGCGTGGAAGGGATGCGTATCCAATACTTAGAGAGAAGTTTAAAGATCCTAGCGTCTATGAGAGAGATGATGCCCACTGGGCTGGGGCGGACATAGTTAGGGTTGAAATCTTTAAGGCCTTTGGGTACTTTAACACGGAGTCCAGCCAGCATATGTCTGAATACGTTCCTTACTTTAGGAAGAGGCCGGAGTCATTGAAGAAGTTCAAACTGATTAATCCGCTTGAGAGGTTGGATAGAATGGAGAGGAGTAGGGCGATGCAGGATGAGGAGTTAAAAAGACTCCTTAGTGAGGGCTATAAGTTTCCTCTTGTAAGAAGCCAAGAGTACTGCTCATATATAATTCACTCTATTGAAACTGGAATCTCAAGAAGGATTAATGGTAACGTTCAGAATAACGGGCTTATAACAAATTTA
This sequence comes from Candidatus Bathyarchaeota archaeon, assembly GCA_018396795.1. The sequence continues at coordinate 1,416 of JAGTRH010000239.1, read as the reverse complement.
CCCTATGGATGCTGCGTTGAAGTTCCATGCCTAGTAGATAAGTCGGGTATACATCCATGTTATGTTGGTAACTTGCCGCCTCAATGTGCGGCACTAAACAGAACTAACATTAATGTCCAGGAGCTAGCGGTTAAGGCCGCTGTTGAAAAGGATAAAACGTTAGCGTTCCAAGCGGTTCTTCTAGATCCATTGACGAGCGCCATTCTTACTATAGATGAAATATATAATATGGTTGAAGAAATGTTCAAGGTTGAAGCTAAATATTTAACTGGCTTTAAGTAGTCAGTGAAATAAAATATTAATTTCTACGCGCAAAAATTAGTTGATTGGATGTGTCATTATTGGCTGATGTAAACGGTAAGTATACGAAAGCAAATATAAACATACCCAAATTAGATTTCGCTAAAGTCGTTGGCGAGATAATTGATTTTGTAAGAGGCGAGGTTAAGAAGTCCGGGGCTTCTGGTGTCGTCTTAGGCTTAAGTGGCGGTATCGATAGTAGTTTAACAGCAGCCCTATGCGTTCGAGCTTTAGGTAGCGATAAGGTTTTAGGCGTTATAATGCCGACAAGTTTCACTCCAAAAGAGGATCTAGAGGATGCCTTTGAATTAGCACGTATGCTCAACATTAAGACTTTGCTTGTGAATATTGATGAGATATGCGAGGCTTTTGTGAGGTCTTTAAATATAGACCCTGAAGATACAAGAATTAGGATACCACTAGCCAATATTCGTGCCAGAGTGCGGATGATAATACTATACTTTTATGCCAATCTCTACAACTATTTAGTAGTTGGAACGAGCGATAAAAGCGAGTACCTAATAGGTTTTTTCACTAAATATGGCGATGGAGCGGCGGACTTCTTTCCTATAAGGCACTTATATAAAACCCAGGTTAGGGAGCTCGCATCATATTTAGGCTTGCCCGAAAGGATTGTAAGGAAACCAAGCAGCCCTCAACTATATCCCGGCCACAAATTATCTGATGAGCTTCCGGTGGACTATCCAGTTATTGATTTAATATTAGTTGGATTGTTTGAGATGAATCTTCCAGCAGATAAGGTTAGCGAGGAGATAGGTGTTCCATTAGAGATCGTTAACAACGTTCTACACAGATACTTAAGGAGCATACATAAAAGGGCGGGTCCGCCGATGGTTGAAGTTAAAAATAAAAGGATATTGGAGCTTAACGCTGAATTGAGGTGTTACTTGTGAAGTTAGCAGATAGAATGAATGTTATTAAGCCGTCTGGAACAATAGCTATGGCTGAGAAGGCTCGTGAGCTGACTAGGAGCGGAAGGAAACTATATAATTTAGATATTGGTGAGCCTGACTTTGACACCCCAGAGCATATAAAAAGAGCCGCTATAGATGCTTTGGTGAGTGGCTTTACGCATTACACTTCTAGTCTCGGAAT
>JAGTRH010000024.1 GCA_018396795.1 Candidatus Bathyarchaeota archaeon | reverse complement strand
CTAAAGTTGTTTCTCTAAGGTGGAGATCCCTGTTTCTTCAGGAAGCCTATAAGAATTTACATGGATGTTAAGAAGTTGGCGAGGATTATTATGAATGGAGTCCTCGGGTTTAAGCTGAATAAGTATCCGACCAGAGTTGGTGTTGGTAGATTTATTAGTGAAGATAATGTTATAGATATTGATAGGATTTTAGCTCTAGCCCTACTGTCAGCAGTATCAATCTGATTTGACAAGAATGTTCTGGAGACTGAGAATGCCACCGTGGAGTAGAATCCTAGTAGGGCTGCTGCCAGGAGGGTTGTTGGCAGAAAACCTTTCTGAGAGTTTATGAGGATAAGAAGCGCTAAGCCATAGCCAAGTATTAGGGTTTTTAGGTAGCTATCTCTAGACTTAAGTCTTGAAACCACAGTTAAAGAAAATATTAATGAAATTATTGATGAAACTGATGGGATTAATGAGGCTACATCTTCACTTAATCCGATTCCATCCTCATGTACTAAATAAAGTGAGAAGTAGGCATATGAGGAATTATAGAAGCCAGCTATTATGATTATTATAAGCAATGCTAGGATTATTCTACTCCTTCTCACCACAGATAATGAGTTTAGGTATCCCTTAATGCTTGAAAAAGATCTATCCGACATAACTCTCCGGCCCAATTCCGGCTCCTGAAGATATATTTGCCTAACTATGAAGGCTGACACTAGAGCACAGAGGGCTAATAAAAAGATAATTCTGCATCCAATATTAAGCCCATAAAATCCAATAATATATCCAGCAATAGGCGTTGTTAGGGAGCCGATTGTCCACATCGCCGAGATAGAGCCGTAAATAAGCGACCTAAACTCATGTCTAATATCCTCAACGAGTAGGCATTCCCACATTGAGTAGATTGTTAAGGTACAGCTCTCAATAATATATGCCAAGAATGCATACCAAATATTATGGCTAACCGTCCATATAGCTAGGGAGGTTAACTAGCAAACGCTATCAAAGAACATGAAAACTATTTTTCTACCAAATCGATCGGCCAGATACCCGCCGAGGAAGGGCATGATGGATGTAACGAGATTAAATATTGTTATTAGGACGCCTATTTCAATAGATGAAAGCCCAATAACTATGCTTAGAAACATCGGTCTATAGAAGAAGACCCAGCTCATGGGTATACTCCATAATGACTCGGTTAATATTAGTATCCTAGCGTTTCTACCAACATTCCTATAAATTTTAGCCAGCCACAGTATCCTTCTCTGAAGATTTCAGATTTATTTTAAAAACTTAAGTATCATTGCCTTAAATTCTCTTCTATAAACATTTATTTAGAGCGCTTGAAATAGAATATTTGAAGAAAGCTCAACGTATCGATAAGGTGTTCATTAGAAAACATGAGGAGACGATTATTCCCAGGTCATCTATCACCAAATCTTGATAATAAAACCATCTTCCATTGATGGTTGCCATTGAAATTTGTACCCAGACAATTCTTTTAGAACATCTTTAACTTGGCTAAAAGAGGATAATATTCCCTTTGTTGTTAGTTTCGTGCAACTGTACTCTAAGAACAAAAAATTAAAATTCTCCGTGCGGGAAAGTTTTCGCTTTTTTATCTAGATATTCCAAAAGAGCTTCCCTAAAATGCAAGAAAACTTTCTTAGTTTCACCATCCTGCATAAATAATGTGGCAATATTATGAACCACTACGAGGTTAATCTCTGGATCAGACTCCAGCAATTTTAACAGTTCTTCAAACGCCTGCTCCTGCTGATCTTCTGAGAAACAGCATATCACATAAATGTTGTCTAATGCAGCAGCCGGATCCATCCCTTCAGGGCTTAAGCTCCGTGAAGCTATAGCTGGAGCCGCCTTCTCCAGCAATTTCCTATAGAGCAGGTATCTGCTGGCCCCCTCAACCTTCGCGTTAATATAGACATGCTTTAGTGAAATGTCGAGTTTAGATGCCTCGCTCGTAATACGCTTGCCGTAATTTATGGCGGTGCATGTTTTTCCAGTTCCAACACCGCCGACAATCTGCGTAACCTGAAGAAAAGCGTTCTCTGGATCTTCTAATACATGCTCATATAAGGAAAGTAAAACCCCAATCTGCCCTTCGCGGTGGGGTAGCCTCTCTGGAATGTAACGAGGTGAAAGCTTGCTCCTATCCTTAAATATTGAAACCATAAACCTACACAAAGTAGATGCATGAAGGGCACCAGAACCAGGGGTTTTGATCCGGCCTGCGGCACTTTCACCATAAAACCTCACTCTCTAGGAGGGGTTATTCTCATCCTCTGGGTATACCCCGGGGTTAACTTCTTTTAACCACTCCCCCAACCTTCCTCACGCTCTCTTCATCTTTTTTTAAGATATGTCTAAAAACGGGCGAATTGTGTTATACTGTAACTTTTTTATTTTCCTCGCTCTACTATATGATGTGTATCAAGCAATTATTCTTAGAGAAGGCTGGGCTATTAAGTCGTCAGCTGAGGTAAAGGTTGATGGAGGAGTTATATCTACTCTTGGTTTCTCTCCAGACGGTTGGTATGCTACATCCGTTCCCAGTACGGTTTTAGCAGCTCTCGTCAAAACTGGTGTCTATCCAGACCCGTATTATGGTACGAATATACTGAAGATAGGGGGTAAGACCGCATCGAATGTTTCCATAGTCCCTCCGTTCGATGTCCCGTGGTGGTATCGAACGGTGTTTAAATTGCCAGCCGATTATAGGGGGAAACGTATTTGGCTAAATCTTCAAGGTATAAACTACGCCGCGGAGGTCTGGCTCAACGGACGTTTAGTGGCTGATAGAAGCGCCATTGAAGGTCCGTATAGAGTGTTTCAGCTTGAAATAACTGATTATGCGTTGCCTGGAGAGGAGAATTGTCTGGCGATGAAGATATTCCCTCCTAGAAGCACATATCTAGACCTTACAATCGCTTGGGTAGATTGGAATCCAACACCTCCCGACCTAGATATGGGTATTTGGTACCCCGTGAAGATCACGGCAAGCGGACCAGTGAAGATGAGGAATCCTTTCGTCGCTACAGACCTTGACTTGCCATCCCTTGACGTAGCACACCTGGAAATCTCCGTCGAGTTAACCAATCTACTTACAGAGCCAGTAAATGGAGTCTTATACGGCGAGATTTCGAACGTCAATAATATCGACGAGGGGGGAACATCGATAGGAGGGCCTGAAGTTATCCAGTTCTCCATAGAGGTCTCACTTGAGGCATGTGAAACTAAATTGGTTAAACATAAGTTAGATATCCCTAATCCACGCATATGGTGGCCTATTCATAGAGGCACTCAACAATTGTATGATTTGAAGTTGAGCTTCCTAATAAACGGAGAAGTGTCTGACGCTGAAAAAGTCCGCTTTGGAATCCGCAAAGTCACTTCTTGGATGAACGTTTTTAATGGTAAGAGGACTAGGGTTTTCCAAATCAACGGTGAGAACATAGTGATAAGGGGTGCAGAATACGCAGATGATATGATGATGCAGTACTCGCCTGAAATGGAGGAGGCGGCGGTTAAATATGCTGTAGCTATGAACCTCAACGCACTTCGACTAGAAGGGCCACGAGGCTCAGACCACCTATACGAGCTCTGCGACAAGTATGGGATATTAATTATGGCTGGTTTATGCTGCTGTTCTACGTGGGAAAGCTGGCCAACATGGACTCTTCACACGGCCGATGTCGCCGTATGGAGCTGGAGAGATCAAGTAATCCGCTGGAGAAACCATCCATCTGTCTTCCTTTACGCATATGGAAGTGACAAGTATCCACCCCCGGAGGTCGAAGCTAGATATATAGAGGTGCTCAATAAGTACGACCCTACTAGACCCTACATATCTTCGTGTACAAGTGCTCCATCTAAGATAGCGGGGCATACGGGGGTTTACATGGGTCCTTGGCCTGATGTGTACGCCTACTATCCCCCGTCATACTGGTATACGAAATTAGAATTCAACACTGAATGTGGTCCCAGTAGTGAGCAGGTTCCGCCTATAGCGAGTTTACGTAAAATGATGCCTGAAGAGGAGCTGTGGCCACCTACTACTCCTTCGTGGATGGTGCGTTTACACCCAAGTTTCTACCCTAAGATGAGAGCGGCCTTATATTCACGCTACGGCGAACCAACAACGCTTGAGGAATACTGCATGAAGTCGCAAGTGCTTCAGTATGAGGCTGTCCGTGCGATGTTTGAGGCGTTTGCCCACAACAAGTACTTCTCCAGTGGCATTATATTTTGGAAGCTCAACTCCGCCTGGCCAACACTGTACTGGCAACTTTACGACTACTATCTAAAACCTAACGGCGCTTTTTACGGTGCGCAAACCGCATGTGAGCCACTACACGTATATTACAACTATGTTGACAATTCAGTCTACGTTGTAAATGGATACCGTAAAAGCTTTGAAGATTTAGAAGTACTTGTGAAAGTTTTAAACTTCGACATGACAGAGAAGTTTTCCGCGTCGGCAACGATAAACGCGGGGCCAGATAGCACCAACTTAGTCCTCACAATCCCCACGTTAGAAAACTTGAGCCCAGTCTACTTCATAAAGCTTGAGCTCAAGGATAGCGGAGGGAACTTAATAAGCTCCAACTTCTACTGGCTGTCGACCAAAGGCGATGCGTATGCTGACTTTACCCAATTGATGAAACTTCCACTTGTTGATTTAGATATGACGGCGGAGTTGGAGGAGAAAAACGACGAATACATTGTTCACGTAACGTTCGTAAATCCAACAAACAGCCTCGCGTTCTTCATCAACCCCAGCATACTTAAGGGTTCACATGGACCCGAAGTCCTGCCGACTCTCTGGAGCTCCAACCATTTCAGCTTGATCCCAGGAGAAAAAAGAACCGGAACAGCGACTTTCGCTAAGAAGACCCTAGATGCGGAAGACCCTCATTTAATGGTAGAAGGGTGGAACATAAAACCTAAAGAGATTAACCTGAGAGCCATCCGAAGTTCAAGATTATGTTGAAAGATTCTTTCAAAAGACATAACTAAATCACTAATTTTGACAATCATATTCCTGAACATAATAGGACCGCCTATCTTTGGGTATTGCTACATTAAGCATGGCTACAAAAGCGGGTCACTACAAATTTTACAGTTTTACTTCATAATCTATGGACTGGTTTCTCCACTTCACAACATTTTACGGCTAATAGTCACTAATGTCTCTTGGTAAGACACCTCAAATTGGCTTATTCCAAATGAATTTTGAGCCATTGCACTGATGTAACTTTTTAGCTGACTCCCTTTGTCTTAGCGTCGTGGTTGCCTATCAGTGGCGTAATATATGGAAGGATATTCTTAATAGCCTTTCCTTTTAGTCGTGAAACAAGTTTTATAAAATGCAAAATAGAATATAAATACGAGGGGGGTGAAGTGAAGCCATTTCTAGTGGATATTAGTAAAATCGCAGAGCGGAAATCTCCGCCTCCCCTGTCTGGGAGATTTGTAAAAATAGTTCTCGATGCATTTGAAAGAGAATTGCCACTTAACATAAGCTTATTAATGTTTAGATATGAGGGGCATCAAGAAGGGCCATGTCATAAACATGAAGAGTCGGCTGAGATTTACTTTACAATTAAAGGTGTGGGAACTGTGAAATTTAAAGATATGAAGGCGGAATATGAAGTTAAATCCATGAATGTACTTTACATTCCGCCAAACACCATGCATCAACCATGCAATTACAAAGATGAGGATTGGATTTTTATTGCAATTTTTGCTCCTCCAATTAATCTAGATGAAGTTCGGAAGTGGAAAATAGAAGGCACGAATGTCTTCATAGCCAATGATGAAGGGATAAAGATTTAAACTGTTTAGGTTTAGAAAATGGTTTTCCATGAGGGTTTATCAATATAACTGCATACCTAATCCTTTATCTAGAAGTCATGGTCTAAGAATTTGGTGGTTGAGTATGTTTATTTTTAGTTCGTCGCAGACTTCCTCGATCACTTTGAAGTCTCCATCTTTCGTTATTATCTCCTCTATGCCGTTAGCTAACGCTATGCCAGAGATCATGGCGTCAATGACATTTATCGGCTTACCTATTTTTAGGAGTTTTCCCATTATCTCAGATGCTTTGTCAGCTGCTACTTCATCAAAATCCAGTATTGGCATGAGCCTAAGCATTCTTCTAACCATCCTCTCTTCATTCTTAAGGTTTCTATGATAGATTCTTGAAAATATCTCGAAGTACGTTAATACCGTTGTTGCAACCTCTTCTCCCTTAAGCTTTTCAATGAGCTTTTTTAATTCAGAGTCTCCTCTCAGAATTCCAATTATGACCGACGTGTCCAGTATCTTCATCTTATGACGGCTCCTTTACGGCTCTTTTGAATATCTCCCTCAATTTCCTCCCATAATTTTTTATCTTTAAATATCCCATAGAAGACTGTAAGATCAGTTCTTTTACGCTCTAGAAGTTCAGATAATATATCGCTAAAACTTTTTCCCTCACGCTTAAGCCTAAGTAACTCCTTATAGACGCCATCCTTTATGGTTATTGTTTTCACCATACTTATAAATGTATATATACACTTATAAAAACATAACGTCTTCCATTAAACGCTGGCCAACCCGCAGCCCAAACACAGAGTTGGCAGCGATGATAAAAATTAGGGATAACTTCTAGTGAAAATTATCTCTTTCCACCAGACTTTAACGAAAACAAATACTTGGCATATGGAATCAAACACTACCGAAACAACATGGCACAATTTATTTCATCGATTTGCCAGAGGTATTCAAGCTACCCTTTCCATGTCCTCTTATTAATCTAATCTCCTTAATCATCTTCCTAAGCTGTAATGTCTTACGAACTGTATGAACACATGCCATGGAGGCTTAACCCCTAGAACCCCCTCAAACGAGTCTTTCAAGGACCTCTAGCACGCTCCTTGTCTACATGGCGAAGTCTCTTGCCTGCTTAAGGATGTGCTTCCACCCCTCTCCTTCTTGGCTAATGGAGCTATGCACAACCTCTATTATTCCGAGTCTAGACCCCCTCCATAGACTTTACAAGTGACTTTAACATTACCGTCAAAAAGGACAGACTCGAACCTTTCATACCTGCCTCCTCCATAACGTAGGGCAGATTATCGGAGACGGGCTGACTCGTTTGCTCCAAAGCCATAGTTTTAAGCACATTCACTATTCTTCGCCGCACATCTACCATAACTCTGAAAGAGAAAGTATAGTGAAAGTCCATAGAGAATAAATGGAAAAACATTGGGGAGGGGAAACTAAAGACCCAAACTTTTCAAGCGGATCATGAGGATGATAGACGCATTCTCACATTTATACATTTTTCGACTTCTAGACTAAAGGTGCTGTGTCCATTCTTCGAAAATATCGATATAGAGTCTATATACGCCATTACGTTACCAAAGAGCGTTTCCCCAGCTTAGAAGACCCTTCTCGTTCCATCAGTACGTAGATTATTGGTCCACAAGCGTATGCTACGTGATCGGTTATCCTCTTAAAATAGCTTACTTACTACCACTGGTAGCACCATTCTAAGTCCTCTGCTGCCGCCACTCGGAGAGCTATGGTTTTCGGCTAATAGAGAAGAAGATTTAAATCACCATAGAGACCTAGGTAAATAGTGGATGGGGATTCTACCATGAGGGATATCACCTTCGGCATAGTTCTACCTCAATCTGTACCTGATTATGCCATAGTTCGCAATGTGGCATTGGAATGTGAACGGCTTGGCTACGACTCTATATGGCTTAATGATCACCTTTACGAGGGGTGGCTGCCGCCTGAGGAACACGCACATCCATATTTGGACTGTTGGACGTTGCTTCCAGCCCTCGCCGTAGAAACAAAGATAATACGTATTGGAAGTCTTGTAACGTCAAACACGTTTAGATACCCGTCTCTACTTGCAAAAATGGCTACCACACTTGATGTAATAAGTGCGGGTAGACTTGAGTTTGGAATCGGCGCGGGAGATTTACCTATTGAACACTACACATATGGGATACCCTATCCTTCAGATAGGGAGAGAATCGCACGACTACGTGAAGCCCTTCAAGTAATCATTAAAATTTGGACTGAAGAAAAGCCTAGCTTTACTGGAAAGTTTTATGAGATAAGGGAGCCTCCGTGCCTCCCCAAGCCCATTCAAAAACCACACCCACCCATATGGATAGGATCTATTACCGGTAGAAAAAGTATAATAAGATTAGCAGCTGAATTCGCGGATAATTTTAATATACTTGACGGTTCACCGGAATCGTACATTGAAAAGATGAAGATTCTAGACGAATATTGTGAGAAGATCGGACGAAAGCCGAGCAGTATAAGGCGAAGCTGGCACGGATTCATCGATACAACTATTAAAAAAGATTATAGCCTTATCGAAAACACGATACGTAATTTAAAAGCTATGCTAGACGTAGGCGTTCAAGACTTCATACTTGGATTTAGCGAACGTACCGATATTAAGGCTCTAAAAATTTTCGCCGAACAAGTAATCCCAGCCCTCAAATAAACGGTCATATTGAAGTCTATGATCATTATGCAACATCGAAAATTTCATGGTGAAATTTTTGATGCCATTTTGATAATAATCCATTTTTTTAGAAAGACTTATATTATAGATTGTAGAATGTAATTCGGCTAAATTAACCGATGTTAAGATTATGAGCGATTCATCAATATTAATGGATAATGTTGTTAAAAGATTTGAGGATGTTACTGCTGTTGATGGTGTTAGTTTACACGTAGAGAAAGGAGAGCTTTTTGGTTTACTTGGACCGAATGGCGCGGGCAAAACCACAACTGTAAACATTCTCTGTGGGCTTTTAAAACCTACGAGCGGCTATGTCATGGTAGGTGGATACGACGTCGTGAAAGAAGGCGTAAAAGTTAAGGAGTTAATAGGCGTCTGCCCCCAAGAAACCGCCATCTATCCTTACTTAACAGGCATAGAGAATATGGAACTTTTCGGGAACCTATACACTCTTGATAGAAACACCCTTAAAGCGAGATGCAATCTACTCCTTGAAAAAATGGGACTGATGCAAGATGCCAAAAGGAGAGTTGAGAAATACAGCGGTGGAATGAAACGTAGATTAAGCCTTATTATGGCGTTAATTCATGATCCTCAAATCGTATTTCTAGATGAGCCAACTGTTGGAATGGATCCTCAATCACGTCGTACCGTTTGGGATCTTATGAAGGGGCTGAAGAAGGAAGGTAAAACCGTCTTTTTAACGACCCATTACATGGAGGAGGCTGAAGTACTCTGCGACCGCGTAGGTATAATCGACTATGGAAGACTCATAGCTTTAGACGAGCCGAGGGAATTAATATCGAAAAACGGTGTTGGGAATTTGGAGGAGGTTTTCATTAAACTCACCGGACGGAGAATAAGGGAGGAACTTTAGAATGAGGCTTCAGCGAGTTTTAGCTCTGACTAAAAAAGAGTTGAAGAAGACTTACCGTGAGCCAACTGTGCTTTTCATGATTTTCCTCTTCCCAGTAGTCTTTGTATTGGCTTTTGGCGCTTCCTTCGGAGGATTGGGAGAAAAACAGCCCATCTATACTATAGGCGTAGTCAACCTAGACCAGGTAAATATAGCAAATTTCACGCAATTATTTATCGGTGCACTATCCAGCACGGAAATATTGAGTTTACAAGTTTACGCCAACAATCAGACGGCGCAGAGCGACCTATCTCAAGGCAAGGTTCAAGCAATCATTATAATCCCAGGTAATTTCAGCCGAAGCTTAGCCTCTTATTATGCAACTCCAGAAGACTCGAGTAGATGGATAAACACAACCGTTTTACTCTATGTCGATAAAGGCTCTATTGCCGCAACACAGGTTATACCGCCCATAATTCAGCAAGTCTTAAATGCGTTTACAGAGCAGACTCAGCGGCAAATTTCAACGCCTATAAGTCTGCAGATCGCTTCATTCGTAGAAACTGTACGGTTCTCTGCTTTCGAGTTTATGGCGCCTGGTATGTTTACCTTCGCTTCAATTTACATCATAATGATTGTTGCACAAGCGTTCACAGAAGACCGGGAAAACGGCGTGATGAAAAGAATACGGATAACACCTACAACCCCAACCGAGTTCATGAGCAGCCAAGTCTTAGCCTACATGCTTATAGCCCTGATACAAGCAATACTCGTCTTCACAACTATGTATTTTATAGGATTTAAACCAAATGTAGACTTTGCGACATATGCGTTAGCCTTTACACTCGTACTGATCTTTTCCCTATCCAACGTGGGCTTCGGCTTAATCACGGCTACAATCGCCAAAACACCCAACTCAGCCACCGGATTATCCTTCCTCTTCCTACTGCCTCAACTCTTCCTAGGCACCTTTGTCGGAGCTTCACTTTCCTCTACAGCTCAAATAGCTAGTAAATTTGTACCGAGCTATTATGTTACTGACGCTTTAACTTCGCTTTTCCTGAGAAAAGCCACCATAACTAGCTCAACCATACTGCTGGATTTCACTGTTGTCTCCGTCTCATGCGTAGCAATATTGGCAATAGGCATCATCCTCTACGCAAAATACTACAAAATCTAAAAGCTAAGCCACATGCGAAGAGACGTATATACTGCTGATAGGAAAAAGCACCCTCTTCACAACGCTATATCACTGGCAAACTATAATCTCGCCACCATTATGCAACATTCGACTGGGCAATTATTTTATCTGTCAACGATAATATATTTTAAGTTGAACGATGTACTGCTTTATATGTCGTGCAATTTCTCTTTTGAACGTTTGAAGAGTTTTCTTGAAGCTACTGGTGTAGATGTTAGATTCTTCAGGTTTACTGAGCACACGACGACTGTTGATGCCGCCTCCAGACAGCTCGGTGTCAGCCGTGAGAGAATAATTAAGAGTTTGCTTTTCATCTGTCACGATGGTTCACCTGTTTTAGCGATTGTCACTGGGGATAGAAAGGTTGATGAGAGAAGACTTGCAACTATATGCGGTACGAAAAGGGTTAGACGGGCTACAGCCTATGAAGTTAAACAGTTCACCGGCTATGAGGTGGGCGCTGTTCCACCAGTCTGCCATAGAATTAAGCTGAGAACCATCATGGATAGGAGGGTTTTCGATTACGATAGAGTTATCGGTGGAGGCGGAGAAGTAAACGTTCTCATGGAGATAAATCCAAACGATGTAAAGAGGCTAACTGACGCGTAAGTTAGCGATATAAGTAGAGAATAGGTCTTCCTCCGGCAAATCCTTCTAAAGGGTATTTTCATAGTCTTGAAGCTATGTCTGGTAAAGCCTATACCTTGGAAAAACGACCTTGGAAAACTCTTTCAGCATAGTTTTCGCCGTGCCAGTTGAAACCCTTGTCATAGAAAAGTCTATTATTATCGTATCGGCTCCAGCCTCAGAGTAACACTCTATATTTGAAAGCCACTCTCTGGGAGTTTCACCAAGTCCATCGGGATATGTAAATGAGGGGGCTAATGAAACCTGTCTCTTCCCTGCAATTTCAGCAAGGTAGGATGCTATTCTCCTAAAATCCTTAATTGGAATGTTTGAAAGCGGTAATAGTCCATCACCGTACTTAGCAGTAGCCTTTAATATCGCGTTAGAAGAGCCTCCGAGCCATATTGGTGGGTGAGGCTTCTGAAGGGGTTTAGGCCAGAATGGCGCCTC
>JAGTRH010000238.1:2337-2875 GCA_018396795.1 Candidatus Bathyarchaeota archaeon | reverse complement strand
AGGCTCTCAAGTAAGACGTTCATTTGATGATTTGGAAATTCTGTATGCGTCATGTTTAGGCTTGAGAGTGTTAAAAGTGTGTCTTTAGGCTTCCTCTTAGCGGCTGGTAGAACATCAATTCCTTGAAGGATCTCTTCAGCCTGTTCCGTTGTGAGGCCATGTTTTGATCGAATATATTCTAGCCATTTAGGTCTATTGTAGGGGCTGAAGAAAATCTCATAGACTCTTTTAGTTACGAGGATGCCACAGTACCCTATGTCCTCCTCAAGTCTAGCAAGACATTCTGTAACTTTCTCCTTGGAGGCGGAGGGCACTCCACACTCAGCTAGGAAATCTATGAAAGGTTTCTTGTTTAGCGGACTTAAGAATCTTCGGCTGCAAATAACCTTTATCTTCTCATCTAGGGTTTCTTTACCCTTAACCTCATCCCACGCGCCTAGAGTCTCGGCAAGTCTCTTTACGGCCTTATCTTTATCCTCAAGCCTTTCAAGTGCGCTTCTTAGGAGATCCTCTGCTTGAACCTCTCTTATATGATCGT
>JAGTRH010000238.1:0-2327 GCA_018396795.1 Candidatus Bathyarchaeota archaeon | reverse complement strand
AGTCTCCCACCCATGTTAGTTTCATAAACAGTTGTTAACGATATACCCTTTTTCGCGGCTTCAGATCTCCCCTCTATCTTAGCCAATATCAACTCAACTTCCTGGGATACAGTGAACGTCACTGTGTTGTTGGTGCCTATTCCGAGGCTCTCAAGTTTCCTTGTTAACTCGATTGCCGCTGGGGAGCTACCAGCCACCTTAAAGACAATGTTAGGTCTGCCGCGTTCAATATTTGCTGAGTAACCCCATAAAAGGTAATAATCATATTTTCTCAGGAAATCTTCGGCGTCGAAGTATATTTTAAGGGCTTCTTTAAGGCTCCTCTCATAATCATCTGCTATTGTTGGATTCAGCTGGAGACTAACTAATCCATGACGCATATTTGATGCTATTGCTATCGGCCTAAATACGGCGAGGTTCGGCCATATACTGACTTCAGTTCCCTTAGCTGCCAGTTCATCACCGTAGGCGTTTGGGTTCTTAAGCAGCTCTTCCTCATGTTCAATTGTTGCTTCAAAGTCTGGGCATAAGTCCTCTCCCATATAACCTTCCCAAAGGGTTGGATCATCCTCGTATGCCGCTGCTGCTAGAACCGGATTCGTTGAAACCTGAACGAAACCCAAGTGTCTAAGCCACCTAAGCCCAAGAGCATAATCATTGCCAAATTTACACATGCCGAGCTTACTAAACCTATAGTATACATTGTTTTCAATCTGCTTTTTAGCTACATATAAAAATGACTCCATCACGGAGTCTGAGTTAATTTCCTTTTCTATTGCCTTGGTGACATACGCCACCATTGAACCCGGCGGACGATAGTAGCCGCTCATAACCTTCTTCATATCCGCTAGGAATATGTCTATGGTGGTGTGCGCTATTGGAGCTTCGCCGCCCAGAGCTTTCCTCTCTAAACTCTCCAGACCCTTTAATGCTTCAAATATTTTCGCGAGAGTTTCAGCAGCCTCCTCATCTGAGAAGCCCACTATATCCCTCTCAAAGCCAACAATATTCAGCGCCATCTGAACTAATGTTTCGTAAATTCTTGCTAGGAGAGAAACTCTCCCTTCATCTTTAAGTATGTTGGCGCCGTCGCCTCCGAGAAGGGTTCTGTTAGCAATGAAGTTAAATTGCCGAATTGCCCCACCAATAATGGACTCTAAGTGCCCAATAGCCCCACCGTTGAGTATGTGATCCGCAGCTAGCTTAGGATAGCCCTTAGTAGTCAAGTAAACAATGTGCCCTGAGTGATCCGTGCTTAAGACCGGGAAATTTAAGGGCTCAGGCCTAGACGATAAAATTAATTTACGTAGGTCATCCATTTTCAGCACCTCATCATCTACCTAAGGAGCATGCTTTGGGCATATATTCTTTAAATTTTTATTTCTCCGAAAATATAACTTTTGGTATCCCTTTACGCGATGGCATCCGCCATAGGCCTCTTCAAGCGACTTTGGAAAGCGTTAAATTTCCGAATACTTGTAAATTATGTTTAAAAACTAAGATAGATCTGGAAATTGGTGGTGTCATTTGAAAATTATAGATGCGCATACTCATCCCCCAGTAGACGGTGATTTAAAGAAGCTTGCTGAGGCATGTGAGAAAGCTGGAATCGTGAAGAGTTTCATTTGTGGGCTTCCAGAGGGATTTGGAAGAATGAGTAATGATGTTGTTGAGAGGGCGATGAAAGAATACTCGGATCTTGCCAAAGGCTTTGGATATGTTGATTTAGGGAGAGACCCCGTTGAGATCGTGGATGATTTGTATGCTAGAGGCTTCGTCGGCCTTAAGTTTATAGGTCCTCCAAAGCCCTACGATGTTGACGAATATTTCCCATATTATGAGCGCGCAGAACAATACGGCATGGTTACGCTTTTTCATACAGGAATTGTGGCTAGAAGCGCCAGCGATAAAGCTAGGAGAGTCACATCTAGGAATATGCGTCCAGTTTACTTAGAAACTATAGCGAGAAGCTTTCCAAGCCTTAAAATAATTGGGGCCCATTTAGGCCACCCGTGGTGTGAGGAGGCAGCTGTAGTATCTTACCACAATCCAAACATATTCTTCGATATTTCTGGGGGCCACACACTTTACATAGCATTAACACTTAGGAACCGCCTATTCTTCGATATTAAGCCATCTAAACTGCTCTTCGGCTCAGATGCACAGCCCGAAGGATTCCTGAGATGCATACACTTCTGGCTAACAGCGCTCCCCCAGCTTGGGCTTTCCAAAGAACAGATTGATGAAGTCTTTTATAAAAACGCTGAATCTCTTCTTGGAAGATAAATGCCAGCATTTTGCCTACTTGATCGTTACGGCGTTGGGGT